>DASTFY010000069.1:0-17318 GCA_035719525.1 Acidimicrobiales bacterium | reverse complement strand
GGGATAGCCAAGGGGGCCAGTTTCGGCTGGACGGGCGCCCGACCGCCCAATGGTCACGGATCAAGGACGGACGCAACGACGACCTGGGCGCGACGTCCGGCGGCCATCCCGGGCACCAATCTCATTGAGACCGCCGGTAGTGCGCCGGCTAGGGCAACGACGGCCGCCGACCCCCACGGAGTGCGGGGAGAATCGTGGGTTCCGGACGTCGTCTATGGTTGACATTCGGGTGGGCAACCGTTCAGGTGGATCGACGAAGGGGTGGGTGCGATGCCCACGAGACCTGGGGATCACGACCCGGATCCGCCCGGTGGTCGGGCGGCTGAGCGTCGCCGCGAGTTCGAGCAGGCCCGGGGATTGGCTCCGGAGGAGATGACCCCTCTCGACGAGGAGCTCACCTCTGAGGAGGACGCCGACGCCGCCGAAGGTGAGGGTGAGGTTCCGGCCCCCGAGATCCTGGCCGCGGAGGAGCAGGACGCTGAACCCCTGGCGGGGCAGGACACGTGTTCCGAGTCGGATCCGGAGCAAGCGAACGACGAGGAGGAGTGATGGAGGAGACAGCTGAGCTCTCCCGACCCGAGCCGCCGCGTCCGCCGTTGGGCAAGGCCTTCGCTCGATTGCTGGAGTTCGAGCAAGCCCGATCTGCTGCGAGTACGGACATCGGGCCGACGAGCAACGGTAAGGGCGCGGCCCGCCGTCGATCCCCGCGGGCACAGGGCGCCTTGAGCTCTCCAGCCGTCGCCGCGGCTGCGGCGGCCGTGGCCGACGAGTACGCCTCGGTCGCGACGGCTCTGGCTGCGGCCCCCGCCGCTACGGCGTCGCCATGGCGCTGGCTCGGTCCCACGTACATGCCGAACGGGCAGACCTACGGCGCATCGCGAGTCGATGTCGCGGGCAGGCTGAGCGCTGTCGCCGTGGATCCTTCGAACGCGGCCCATCTGCTGGTTGGAGCAGCGGGCGGTGGCGTGTGGGAGTCCTTCGACTCCGGTGCGTCATGGTCGCCCCGCACAGATGGCGCGCCCACGCTGACGGTCGGGGCCATCGCCTTCGATCCTGCCCAACCGGCCACGGTGTTCGTGGGGACGGGCGAGGGAAACTGGTACTCGCGATGGGGTGCCGGTGTGCTGCGCTCCACGGACGGCGGCACGACCTTCGCGCTGCTGGCGGGGGCGCCGTTCGTAGGGCAGGGCTTCTTCGACCTGATCGTGGACCCGACCAGGAGCAATCGCCTCTTCGCGGCGACCACCGGGGGCGTGTACCGGTCGACGGACGGAGGCTCGACATGGACCAACCTCGTCGGGGTCGGGTGCTGGGACCTGTCGGTGGTCAAGCGCGGCAATCGGGTCGAGGTGCTCGCGGCGTGTGTCGACGGCATCCACGTTTCGGGCAATGGTGGCAACAGCTTTTCCAAGGTGACGCTGCCCGGCGCTCCCGCCAGCTGGGATCGACTGGCCGTGTCGCATGCTCGGTCGCAGGTCGGGATTGCCCACGCCTGGGGCGCTTCCGGTTCGACGGCGTACCTGTACCGCCGCGCCGGGAGCGCAGGGAACTGGACGGCCCAGACCGTTCCTGCGAATGACACGAACCAGGCGTGGTACGACTGGTTCTGCGCCACTGCACCCGACACGCCTGATCGCGTCTACCTCGGGGCCATCCACGTGTACCGGGGTGACCGCACGGGAAGCACGTGGACGTGGGAGAACATCTCGTCCCGGAACAGCGGCGACAGCATCCACCCCGACCAGCACGCCGTCACGTTCGATCCCACCGATCCGAACATCGTCTACATCGGCAACGACGGCGGGTTGTACCGGTCCCCCGACCGCGGCGCGACGTGGGCGGCGCTGAACCGAGGGCTCGGCATCACTGAGGTGGAGTACATCGCCCAGCGATACGGGAGCACCCGGTGGCTCATCGGCGGCACGCAGGACAACGGCAGCATGCGGTACACGGGCTCTGCGGTTTGGGAGCACGTCGCCGACGGAGACGGGGGTGACTGCGGGGCCAATCGGGCTGATCCCGCTCGGGTCTACCACTCCTACTACGGGATGGGCATGGAGCGCTCGACGTCCGGCGGGGGCTGGGCCACCTTCTCGTGGATCGGCCCCAACGTCCCCTCCGGCTATTCCGCCCTCTTCTACCCGCCGCTCGAGGTGAACGGGTCCACAGTCGCCCAAGCGGGCCAGAGCGTGTTCATCTCCCGCAATCAGGGCACCGCGTTCACCGAAGTCGCCCTGCCCGGCGGCCTGGCGACCGCGATGTGCGCCGCCTCGGGCGACCGCATCTACATCGGCACCGACAACGGGGCCATCTACCGCGCCGACTGGGGCGGCTCGTCATGGACGGTCACCACGCTGACGTCACCGAGATCGGCGTGGATCAGCGATGTTGCGGTCGACCCGTCGAATGCTTCTCGCCTCTGGGCCACCAGCACCCAGATTGGCGGCGGACGCGTGTTCCGGAGCGACAACGGGGGCACATCCTGGGCTGACGTCACTGCAGGTCTCCCCAACCTGCCGATCAGTGCCGTCGAGACCGACAACGCCAACGGCAATCGGGCCTGGGCTGCGGCCGATCTCGGCGTGTATGAGACGCTCGATGCGGGGACCACCTGGACGAGCGTCAGCACCGGGTTGCCGAACTGCTTGATCACTGATCTCGTCTTCCACCCCCACGCGAGGCTCCTGCGAGCAGGGACACGCAACCGGGGCGTGTGGGAGCTGAGCGTCGATGGTCCGTCCTCGCCGTGGTGCGGCACGCAATGGCATGGGCAGCTGGGTCCGAATCAGAGCACCACGTGGTTCACGTTCAACTGGCCGGCCACCTGGCATGTGATCTGGACCATCATGCCGACCACGGCGTCCGGTGGCACCGGGCGTCAGCTCACGTGGTCAGTCGCCGTCCAGCGGGCGAGCGACGAGTTCGTCACGTATTGGATCACCGTCACCAACCTAACCGGCGCCACCATCGACTTCGACGGCCGGTTCTGCGTACTCAGCCGATCGTGACGGAACCACTCGATCGCAGCCCACTGGGAGAAAGGACAGTCGATGAGGACCGGAGTGCAATGGACCGGACACCTGAACCCGAACCAGTCACAGACGTGGTTCACGTTCAACTGGCCCGCCACCTGGCACGTCGTCTGGTACATGATGCCGACGACACTCAGCTCTGCTCGTGAGGTCAACTGGAACGTTGCCGTCGAGCGGGCGTCCAACGACTTCGTGACCTACTGGATCACGGTCACCAACCTGACCGCGCAGCCGATCGACTTCGAGGGTCGGTACGCGGTCTTGAACTAGGCCCACAGGAGGCGACCATGAAAGTCACGATCACCGTGGACGACGCGGGCACCGACGACGCTCAAATGCGTCTCTCGACGACGGACACGCGGTCGTCGGCGACCGGGCCGGAGATCTCCGCCGGCGCCGCGCCGACCGGCGCCGCGGCAGACGCAACGGTCGGCGTGGGACCCGCCGGCGATCCATCGGGCGCGCTGCCACCGACCAGCGGGTCACCGATATCGGCCGGACCGGCGCCTTCCGACGAGTAGCGCGCCCAGGCTCAGTGGACCGGATGAGCGACTTTACAAGTCCTAGAAATTTGCACATAGTGTAGACATGTCGGTCGACGCGGCGGCACTCCTCCGGCAACAGGGTTTCAAGGTCACGGCGCAGCGTCTGGCCGTCCTCCGAGCGGTGTCGGGACGACCTCACCTCACGGCGGACGATCTGGTCGAGGTCGTCAGGGCCGACATCGGCGCCATCTCGCTCCGTGCCGTGTACGACGCCGTCGGCGTCCTGGCCGACATGGGTCTGGTGCGGCGCATCCAGCCGGCCGGGTCAGCAGCGCGCTATGAGGATCGGGTGGGTGACAACCATCACCACCTGATCTGTCGCGTCTGCGGCCGCATGGTCGACGTCGACTGCGCGGTCGGTGCCATGCCGTGCTTGACTGCGGCCGACGACGCGGGCTACGAGATCGACGAGGCCGAGGTCATCTACTGGGGCCACTGTCCCACCTGTCAGCAGGCGGCCGAAGGCGCCTGAGTTCCGATCGAGCACCGTTCAGGATCAACCACACCACCGACCGAGGAGAGACATGAGCAACGAAGAGCACGGCACGGTCACCACCAGCGACGAGCCGTCAACCGCGACGTGCCCGGTGATGAACGCCGCGCACCAAGCGGTTGGAATCACGGCGAACCAGCACTGGTGGCCCGAAAGCTTGAACCTGAGGGTCCTCCGCCAGAACCCCTCTGAGGCCGATCCCATGGGCCAGGACTTCGACTACGCCGCCGAGTTCAACAGCCTCGACTTCGAAGCCCTGGCGAACGACGTCGATGCACTGATGACCCAGTCGCAGGAGTGGTGGCCGGCCGACTACGGCCACTACGGACCGTTGTTCATCCGGATGTCGTGGCACGCGGCCGGCACGTACCGCATCGCCGATGGCCGTGGTGGCGGTGGCAGCGGCGCACAGCGCTTCGCCCCGCTCAACAGCTGGCCCGACAACGCCAGCCTCGACAAGGCGCGCCGGCTGCTGTGGCCGATCAAGCAGAAGTACGGCCGGAAGATCTCGTGGGCCGATTTGCTGGTCTTCGCCGGGAACCGCGCCCTGGAGACGATGGGATTCAACACGTTCGGCTTCGGGGGCGGCCGCGAGGACGTCTGGGCCCCCGAGGAGGACGTCTACTGGGGTCCGGAGCGGGTGTGGCTCGAGGACCAGCGCTACAGCGGCGACCGAGAGCTGGCGAATCCGCTGGGTGCCGTCCAGATGGGTCTCATCTATGTCAATCCGGAGGGCCCGAACGGCAACCCCGATCCGATGGCTGCGGCCCGGGACATCCGTGAGACGTTCCGTCGGATGGCGATGAACGACGAGGAGACAGTCGCGCTCATCGCCGGCGGTCACACCTTCGGCAAGACCCACGGGGCAGCCGACGCCGACGAGTACGTGGGTCGCGAGCCCGAGGGTGCGGGCCTCGAGGAGCAGGGTCTCGGCTGGAGGAACAGCTTCGGGACCGGCAAGGGGGACGACGCCATCACCAGCGGGTTGGAGGGTGCGTGGACCAACGACCCGATTCGGTGGGACAACGGCTTCTTCGACAACCTGTTCAAGTACGAGTGGGAGCTGACGAAGAGTCCGGCCGGCGCCCACCAGTGGAAACCCAAGAACCCCGAGGCACAGAGTACGGTGCCGGACGCGCACGATCCGTCGAAGAGGCACGCTCCGACGATGCTGACGACGGACCTCGCGTTGGCCGTCGATCCGGTCTACAAGGAGATCTCGAAGCGGTTCCATGAGAACCCTGACGAGTTCGCGGACGCCTTCGCGCGGGCGTGGTACAAGCTGCTGCACCGTGACATGGGACCCGTCGCCCGCTATCTCGGCCCGTGGGTTCCCGACGAGGAGCTGATATGGCAGGACCCCGTCCCCGCGGTCACGCACGAGCTGATCGACGACGCGGACATCGCGGCGCTCAAGGGCAAGATCCTCGACTCCGGTCTGTCCGTCTCCCAGCTGGTCTCGACCGCCTGGGCGTCGGCGTCGACCTACCGTGACACCGACAGGCGCGGTGGCGCGAACGGGGCGCGGATCCGCCTCTCGCCGCAGGCCGAGTGGGACGTCAACGTGATCTCCGGCGTGTCGCGGGTGCTGGCGACCCTCGAGGGCATCCAGCAGGAGTTCAACGGCTCCCAGGCGGGCGGGAAGATGGTCTCGCTGGCCGACCTGATCGTGCTGGGCGGCTGCGCCGCGGTCGAGCGGGCCGCGAAGCGGGGCGGCCACGACGTGCAGGTCCCCTTCACGCCTGGGCGCTCCGACGCCAGCCAGGAGCAGACTGACGTCGAGGCCTTCGCCGTGCTCGAGCCGACCGCCGACGGGTTCCGGAACTACCTCCAGAAGGGCCACGACCTCGCGTCGGAGCACCTGTTGCTCGACAAGGCGTTCATGCTGACGCTCTCCGCTCCCGAGATGACCGCTCTCCTTGGCGGCCTGCGCGTCCTGAACGCCAACGCCGGGCTATCCGAGCATGGGGTCTTCACGGACCGACCCGAGACGCTGACCAACGACTTCTTCGTGAACCTGCTCGACATGGGCACAGAGTGGAGCGCGACCGCGGAAGCCGAGGAAGTGTTCGAGGGTCGCCATCGCGGGACCGGAGAGCACCGATGGACCGGCACCCGCGTCGACCTCATCTTCGGGTCGAACTCGGAGCTCCGGGCGCTCGCCGAGGTCTACGCCTGCAACGACTCCGAGCAGAAGTTCGTACATGACTTCGTGGCGGCGTGGGACAAGGTCATGAACCTCGATCGCTTCGACGTCGCCTGATCTGCGGGAGAGGGCGTCCGTCGCGCTCTCGCATCACCGATCCGCGTCGAGCGTCCTCGGCACCACGAGCCTGGCCAGGTACGCCTGGCCGGGAGCGAGCTGCGCCCAGTCCGTCACGTTCACGTCGAGCTGGGCCAGCGCGCCCGTCGGGAGCTTGACGCGGAGCATGTCGACCGCATCCTCCTCTCCGTCTCCGGTGAGCTCGAGGGCCAGGTCGTGCAGGCCGGGATTGTGGCCGATCAGCAGCACCGAATCGACCGCGGCTGGGATGCGATGCAGACGGTCGAGCAGTCGGCCTGCGCCCGCGCCATAGAGCCCCTCCTCCACCAGCACCTCCACCTCCTCACCCAGTGCCGGCCGCAGCACTTCGAGGGTCTCGCGGGTCCGTCGCGCCGAGGAGCACAGCACGAGCTCCGGACGGAGCGCGGCGGACCGGGTGTGCTCGGCCATTCGACGCGCCGCTCGCCAACCGCGTGGCGCGAGCGGGCGATCATGATCGGCCAGCGACGGATCGTCCCAGCTCGACTTGGCGTGGCGCAACAGGAAGAGCGTCCTCACCTGCCCAATATCGCGCGCCGGGACCCTCGTCGAGGCCGCACGGGCCGGCCCGAAGGCTCGGCAGCAGCGATCGGCACCGCCATTCGTAGTAAGTCATCAGCCGTGTGCCGACTGTTCCGACGATCTCGCCCGACTGAGCGCGTTGGCCGACCTGGCCGGCGGCGCGGCTGATGGGAGGAGCCTTCTTCTGGGGGAGCATCGCAGCCTCCTCGCTCCTGATCGGGGGCGGGTTGGCGCTCCACTACCGGATCGGCGAGCGGACGTTGGGCATCGTGATGGCCTTTGGTGCGGGTGTGCTGATCAGCGCCGTCGCCTACGAGCTCGTCGGCGAGGCCTTCACGACCTCCGCCGGCCAAGGAGGAATCGTCCTCGGGCTCTGTGCCGGCTCCGTGATGTTCTTCGCCGGCGATCTGTGGATCGATCGGCTCGGCGGTGACAACCGGAAGCGCTCCGGCGGCCAGCAGTCGGGGGGCTCGGGGCTTCCCATCGTGCTCGGGACCGTCGACGGATCCTCGGCTTGTGGGCCCTCGTGATGGTCGCCAGCGGGCTCGCCGCCCTCATCGGCTACGCGGTCTTCGACACCGCCTCACCTCATGCGGTCGCCTTCGTGCTCGCCTTCGCCGGCGGCGCGATCTTGACCATGCTGGCTGACACGATGATGCCGGAGGCCTTCGAGCACGGAGGCAAGCTCGTCGGGCTCATCACGACCCTCGGGTTTGTGCTGGCGTTCGCCCTCAGCACGCTCGAACGTTGAGCCCGCGAGCGTCACCCGCCCCGAACACCTTCGGGCGCGGCAACCGCTGCGGCCCGTCAGGCCGCGGCTCCACCTTCGCGCTCGGCGCCGCGTATGAACCGAAGCGAACGGGCCCGCGGAGCGGCGTCACTCGGGTGGGCCTCCGCCTCGAGTTGGACGTAGCGGCGTCCGCCGGGACCGGCGGTGAAGCCGTGCAGCACGATGCTCAGCAGCACCGTGAACGTCAGCGCGGCCACGGCCTTGTTCGTCGCCGTCGAATTCTCTCCGAGCATCTCGAAGGCGAGGAGCGCAAACACGACCGAGGCGAGCCCGCGAGGACCGAACCAGGCGATGAACATGGTCGTCGGTCGGTCGAGCCCTGAACGGATCGTGCACAAGAAGACGGGAATCATGCGGACGACGGTCAGGCTCAGCAGCGCGTAGGCGGCGATGCGGACATCGAGCAGGGAAAAGGCCGCCGGAAGCAGGGCCGCTCCGAAGAGGAACCACACCACCAGCGCGAGGAGCTCGCCGCCCAGTTCAGGGAGCTCTTCCGCCCGATCGAGTTCGGTGACCTCGTCAGCGAGGGTGGCCCCGAAGGCGATGCCGGCCACGAACGCGGCGATGAAGCCGTTCCCGTCGATGGCGATGGCCACGGTGTAGGCGCTGAAGGCCAGCGCCAGCGCGGCCAGCCGGCGGCCCGCGGAGGCAGTCCATCCGCGCCGCGCCGCGAAGGCGATTGTCGCCGCTCCGCCGATGCCGATCGCCGCGCCGACCGCCGCTCCCACCACGAGGTCGCGCAGCGCGAAGCCCGCTTCGTACGAGGGGCTCTCGCTCACGATGCCGAGCTGGCTGGCGGCGATGGCCAGCATCACGGTGACGATCGGCGTGGCAATGCCGTCGTTCAGCCCACTCTCGACGTTGAGCCCTCGCCGGATCCGCATGGGGATCCGTTTGTCGTTGATGACCTGAACGCTGAGCGCGGCGTCGGTAGGGGCGAGTGCCGCACCCAGGAATCCCGCCAGCGCCCAGGGAAGATCGAGGAGCAGTGCTGCAGCCAGTACTCCCCCCAGGATCACCGACAGCGGCAGCCCGATGCCGAGCAGCCGTACCGGCAGGCCGATGTCGCTACGCAGCTCGCGGAGGTTGACGCGCGCCGCGTCGGAGAAGAGAACAAGGGCAAGTGCGGCCTCCGCCACGACGTGGATCGAGGCGGTTTCGATATCGACGGGTACCGGGCCCCAGTCCGGGTTGCAGAGGAGATAGCCGGCGGCGGCGAACACCAGGGGACCGGTGACGTTCCGCCGGGCCAGCGCACCGGACAGCACCGCCCATCCGAAGATGAGGGCGCCGATGACGGCCACGGTCGAGGCCGTCACGGGCGTGGCCCTGGTTCCGCGGCCCCGATCGCACCCGGCCAGGAGGAACCTCGGCTGCGCACCGTGGGCATCCTCACGCCCGCGCGCCTGATGAGGAGCGGGGCATGCACCCACCGTAGGGGATGCCGGCACCGCGTCGGATCCCCCGCATCGGGTGACCGTGCTCTCGGCTCTCCTCGTCTGGGAGAACGCTATGCCCGAGGTGACCCGCTCAGCTGGGCTGGGGGACGATGCGGATGTAGGGCTTGGGCGCCGACCAGTCGCCGAACACTTCCTTGGCTTCGTCGTTGGACACCGAACCGGCGATGATGACGTCCTCTCCCTGCTTCCAGTTGACCGGCGTCGCGACACGGTGCTTGGCCGTGAGCTGGAGCGAGTCGATGACCCGCAGCACCTCGTCGAAGTTGCGCCCTGTCGTCATCGGGTAGACGAGGATCAGCTTGATCTTCTTGTCGGGCCCGATCACGAACACGTTGCGAACGGTCTGGTTGTCCGCAGGCGTGCGACTCTTCGCGTCACCCGACGTGCTGGCGGGCAGCATCCCGTAGAGCTTCGACACGTTGAAGTCGGCGTCGCCGATGATGGGGAAGTTGGGCCGTGCGCCCTGGGTCTCCTCGATGTCCTGGGCCCAGGCGTCGTGGTCGGTGGTGGCGTCGACGGACAGCCCGATCACCTTCACATTGCGGCGCTCGAACTCGGGCTGGAGCTTGGCCATGTAGCCGAGCTCGGTCGTGCAGACCGGAGTGAAGTCCTTGGGATGGGAGAACAGCACCGCCCACGAATCGCCGATCCAGTCGTGGAACTGGATCTTGCCCTCGGTGGTGTCGGCCTCGAAGTCGGGCGCAGTCTCGCCGATGAGCACGCTCATCCTTGTTCTCCTCTCGTTGTTACTCGTTGGTGCCGACAGCGAGCGCGACAGGCTCGTTCCGTCAGCGACGGTGGGACGATATCGGCTCGACCGGGACGTAGCGCGTGTGACCGATGGCGCCACTAACGACGGTCGATTGTCACCACGACGCGGCCTGCGGCTTGCCGGTCGGCCAAGTGGCGGATGGCGTCCCCGGCCCGCTCCAGCGGGTACGTCGCCGACACCTGCTGATGCAGTTCTCCGTTCTTCCACATCGCGATCAGCTCACCCACCTCGGCCGCGAAGCGCTCTGGCTCTCGCTGGGTGAACGCGCCCCAGAACACCCCCACCACGGCGCAGCCTTTCAGGAGAGCCAGGTTGAGGGGCAGCTTGGGGATCTCGCCCGACGCGAAGCCGACGACCAGGAAGCGACCGTTCCAGGCGATCGAGCGCAGGGCCGGCTCGCTGTAGGCCCCGCCGACCGGGTCGTAGACCACGTCGACCCCGGTCCCGTCGGTCAGCTCTCGCATCCTTGTCTTCAGATCCTCGAGCTCGTAGTTGATGGTCAGCGCGGCGCCGTGCTCACGGCACACGGCCAGCTTCGCCTCGGTGGAAGCGGCGGCGATCACGGTGGCGCCCATCGCCACGCCGAGCTCCACGGCCGCCAGGCCCACGCCGCCGGCGGCGCCGAGGACCAGGAGCGTCTCCCCGGCCTTCAGCTCGGCCCGGTCGGCCAGCGCGTGGTAGGACGTCCCGTACGCGTAGAGGAAGCCGGCGGCCTCCTCCGTGGCGACACCGTCGGGGATCGGGATGACGGAGGTCGCCGGAACCTTGAACTTCTCGGCCATGGCACCCCAGCCCGCGGACGCCACGACCCGGTCGCCCACGGCGATGCCGGTGACGTCGGCGCCCACTGCCGCCACCGTCCCCGCGGCGTCCCCGCCGGGGGAGAAGGGAAAGTCGGGCTTGAACTGGTACAGGCCCTGGATCATCAGGACATCGGGGAAGCTCACGGCACAGGCGTCGACGTCGATCACCACCTCGGCGGGACCGGGGCTCGGGTCGTCGACCGTGCGCACGACCAGCGATTCAGGGGGACCAAAGGCCTCGCACAGGACGGCTCGCATGGCGGCGAACAGTAGGCGCGCCGATCGGCTGACATCGTCAGCCGGTGGTCGTGACCGTCGTGGCCCGCCCCGGCTCCGAGAGCGTCGACCAGAGGGCGTCATCCTCGTAGCCGAGCGCCCAGAACGAGCTGCCGGCGAGTCCGGCGGCGTCAGCCAGTGCCATCCGGGCCGTTGCGCCCCGGCTGTCGACATAGTGCACCTGGCGGGTCTGCGTGCAGCTGGTCGTGCCATCGGTTAGGTCCAGCCGGTAGGTGAAGGCCCACTCCGCCGTCGTCTCGTCGTACACCGGCTCGGCGCCGCGTTCGGCGGCCAGATCTCCAGCTGAGCGCGCCGTGACGCCCGTGCGATCCGGCGCCTCGCCGGGAGGACAGGACCCGACGGTCGACACCAGCCAGTTGTACCCGTACAGCGGCACGCCCAGGACCAGTTTGGAGGGCTCACCCGTGGCCTCGACCGCGCCGTCGATGGCTTCCTGCACCCACGCCAACGGAGCGATGGGCCCGGGGGCGTCGGTCGAGTAGTCGTAGGCCATCACGCGGATGCGGTCGACGACCGGGGCGATCTCGTCGTAGGCGTACACCCAGAAGCCGCTGTCCGAGGTGCGGCCGGCGTCGTAAATCGGAGGGATGCTGACGGTGAGGGTCCGCCCATCGGTGTGCAGGCGCTCGGCCAGGGCGGTGACGAAGGCGACCCAGGCCGGGCGCGTGGTGTCCCACGTCGACCGGTCGTCCGAGAAGGCGAACTTCTCGTAGTCGATGTCGAGGCCGGCGTAGCTGCCCTCCTCCGCGAACCGGGCCAGCGCGTCGACATGGCGGGCCCGCTGCGCGGGGTCGGCGAGCATTGCCGCCATGGCGCCCGAGGGCATGGCGTCGACGATCGAGGGCACGATCCGGGTCCCGGACCGGCGGGCCGTCTCCATGAACGCGTCCGTCTGGGCCCGGTCGGCGTTGTCGTCCACGACGATCGAACCCACGCCCTCTGCCGCGAACCAGAACGGCGACAGCTCGCGGAACTGTTCGGCACGCGCCTCGAGCTCGGGCAACGACTCGTCCAGCGCCCAGTAGGGGGCCCATGTGTCGACGCCGGGCTCGACGGCGGGAGCGTCCGACTGCCGCAGCCGCACGGTGATCACGACCGCGGCCAGGACCGTGACCGCGGCGCAGACCGCGAGCACGATCAGGCGGCGCCGACCACGCAGGCGATGGGGCTCCGGCTCATCCGTGACGGCCTCCTCCGTCGAGAGCGCGGGCGGCGGCCATGGTTCCTCGACCGTGGGCGGAGCGCCCAGATCGGATGGTTGGTCGGGCATGGGCCACCCATCCTGCCCGGCCCGCCGGGTCAGCCGGGGGCGGCGACCGGCCGCAGCTGGTAGATGGCCACGTGGCGGATCGACCACACGAGCTCGTCGTCGGCCAGCAACACGACGTCGAGCTCGACGAAGCGGTGGCCCTTGCGCTCGTACAGCGCCTCCACGCGCCCCCGAGCGGAGACAAGGGCACCGTCGCCCACGGGGCGGTGGTGGACGGTGTCGCTGGAGACGTGCATCCACGGGCCGAGGCGGACGCTGCGCGACAACACGTCGTTGGCGCCGCGGATGAGCCATCCCGGATGGGCGACCGACGGGAGCGGCCACGCCCCGGGATCCTCGCCGACCGAGCGCAAGAACGCCGGCTGCTCCGCCGCATACCAGCGGCGGTCGAACGTTCCGAGCCGCACGGTCGAGAGCACCTGTTCGCTGGCCGGCGGGCGGGCGGCGGGCTCCGGCAGACCGGTGACGGCGAAGCCGGCCAGGTCGGGTGGCGGTGTCGGTGTGGGCGGCAGACCGGCGGCGCCGGTGGCGCGCACGACGCCGTCCGGCCCGCGCACCTCGAGCGCCAGTCCGCCGCCATCAGCAACCCACGCCCGGACCTCGATCTCCTCGCCGTCGTACACCGGCTGGACGAACCGGGCTGTCATCGTTCCCCGCTGCACCCAGGCCGCTCCCCAGTGCTCGGCCGGGAGAGCGCTCATGTAGGCGTAGACCGTGACGCCGGGGACGAGGCCGCCACCGAAGCCGTACCGCCGGGCGACGTCGTCGTGATGGATGGCGTTCTCCGACCGCTCGGCGTCGTTGAGGGCCGTGACCCGGCGGGCCGGGAGCAGCGTTGGGGCAGACATCGGCGGCGGCGAGGTTACCCGCGGTTCGTTTCCTGTACCGCGGGCAGCATGACCTCCAGGAGCTGGAGGTCCCCGGTGGTGCCGGTCAGCTCGTGGCGGAGCCCCGCTGGGATGGTGACGGCGTCGCCGACGGCGAGCGTCCACGAGTCAGGGCCGATCTGCAGGGTGAGACCGCCGTCGAGCACGAAGAGGAACAGCAGCTCGCCGTCATGCACCCCGGCGGCGCCGCGATCCGGCTCGGATCGATCGGACGAGGACACCGGCCGTACGACCCGCACATCGGCCAAGCCGTCGGTGGCGGCCGCGATGCCGGTGTCCCGAGCCTCGAAGCCCTCCATCCGCCACCGCCGCCACGACGCGGTCGCGGCGACGTGATGGACGAACCGTTGGCCGCCGAAGTCGCGTTCCGGGCGGAGAGCGCCCGTCGGGAGCGACAGGTCGTGTTCGACCAGCGTCTCGTGCTCGGCCGGCGAGGTGATCTCCACCACCTCGAGCCCGGGCGACGCCTCCAGTACCCGGTGGCGGATCCCGGGCGGCTGCAACACGCAGTCGCCCGCCCGCAACGTGAACGGCGGGCCTTGGTCCTCGTAGACCACCCGCACCCAGCCCCTGTGGCAGAAGATCACCTGGAACCGGATCCGATGGAAGTGCACGTAGTCAGGGACGGGGCCGCCGTCCGGGATGGCGATGTGCGAGGCGATGAAGCGGCCGCCCTCGCGATCGGGCAGAAGATCGCGGTAGCGCATGCCGGCACGGCCGACCACCCACGCCGCTGCCTCGCGGGCCCGATTCACGGTGAAGGACGGCCGGCTCGACGGGAGGACGACCGGTGGGTCGGCCGGGCTCAGCTCGATGCGGGTGCCGTTCGGGGCGATCACCGTCCGCTTGGCGCCCGCCACCGGCTCTCGGTACAGCAGGCGCAGGTGACCCGGATCGCCGGTGTGGTCCCGTCGCAGCTCGACCCGCGTCCCGTGACCTTCGAGGACAGCGGTGCGGGGGTCGTCGGCGGGGGAGATCGACGCCAGGCGGAACCCCAGCGTTCCCACGAAGTACTCCACGGTCTCGTCCAGGTCGACGCAGGGAAGGATCACCAGCGCCGCCGCGATCTGGCCCGGGCGCAGCGCGATCATGCGGACTCGGCTCGGACAGGGTCGGCGTCGGTCGCCTGGTGGCCGCGGTCCGATGCCACCTCGTCGCCCGGCTGGACGAGGCGCCGTCGTGCTAGCCGCCAGGCCAGGAACACCACGATGGAGGCCACCGCGCCGATGGCCAGGGACTGGGCCAACATGAGCCAGGGGAGGTACAGCGCGAAGAACTCCCTGGTGCGAGGAATGGCCATGGTGGCGGCGAAGATGCCGCCCATGGCTGCCACCAGCGCCACCTTCCACAGCACCAGCGGCTCGGCCACCAGCAGTAGCACCACCAACCCGATCACCATCGCGGTGACAGTCGCCGCGGTTCGAGCCTCGTCGGGGTGGACCTCCTCGGCCCGCGCCAGCGCGTACGAGCAGAACACGGCGGCGGCCGTGATGATGCCCGTCGGTATCGATACCGCCAGCACCCGGCGGAGGAACCCCGGGCGGTAGCGCTCGTTGCTCGGCGCCAGCGACAGGACGAACGCGGGGATCCCGATGGTGAGCATGCTGACCAGGGTGAGGTGTCGAGGCAGGAAGGGGTACGGCACGGCCACGACGGCCACGGCGACGGCCAGCAGAGCCGAGTAGACGTTCTTGATGAGGAACAGGCTGGCCACCCGCTCGATGTTGGCGATCACCCGGCGCCCCTCGGCGACCACCCTGGGCAGCACGGCGAAGCGGCCGTCCAGCAACACCAACTGGGCGACGGCGCGGGTAGCCGGCGCGCCGTTGCCCATGGCGACTCCGATGTCGGCGTCCTTGAGCGCCAGCGCGTCGTTGACTCCGTCACCCGTCATGGCCACCACGTGCGCTCGCTGCTGCAGCGCGCGCACGAAGGCCCGCTTCTGGTTCGGAGTGACCCGGCCGAACACCGTCGTCCGGTTGACGACCTCGGTCAGCTCGAGCGGGTCGTCAGGGAGCTGGCGCGCATCGACGGGCTGGTTCGCCGCCGGTACTCCGACCCGCCGGGCGACCGCCGCAACGGTGCGCGGGTTGTCGCCCGAGATCACCTTGAGCGCGACGCCTTGGGCCTCGAAGTACCGCAGCGTCTGGGCCGCGTCGGATCGGACCTGCTCCTCGAAGGTCAGCAGGGCCGCCGGCGCCAGGCCGTTCGGGAGCGATTCGCCCTCGAGCGGCGCGTCGGCATGGGCCACGAGCAGTACCCGTTGCCCGGAGCCGGACAGCTCGTCCACCCGCCCGCGAACAGCGGTGTCGGGCCCGCAGCCGGCGAGCACGATCTCGGGGGCTCCGAGCACCCAGCTGCCCAGGCCGTCGAAGGTCGCACCGCTCCACTTCCGGGCCGAGGAGAACGGCACGGACGCCGTCCGGTCCCAACCCGCGGAAGGCGGGAAGGCGGCCGCGAGCGCACCCAGGGTGGCGTTGGGGTTCGGATCGTCGGCGAGCGCGCCCAACGCGGCGTCGATCCCGCTCCCGTCCTGTCCGTCGAGGGGCTCCAGCGCGGCAAAGCGGATGGTGCCGTCGGTGAGGGTGCCGGTCTTGTCGAGACACACCACGTCGACTCTGGCCAAGCCCTCGACTGCCGGGAGCTCCTGGACCAGCACCTTGCGGCGGGCCAGGTTCAGGGCGGCGACGAAGAAGGCGATGCTGGTCAGCAGGACGAGGCCCTCCGGCACCATGCCGACCAGGGCGGCGACCGTGCCCACGATGGCGTCGGACACGCTCTCGTTGCCGCGCGTCAGCTGGCTGATGAGCAGGATCGGGCCGATGATGATCAGCCCCCAGGTGATGTACCGCAGGAGGGTGTCGATGCCGGCCATGAGCTCCGAGCGGGTCTTGGTGAACCGCTTGGTCTCGATGGCCAGGCGATGGGCGTAGGCATCGGCCCCGACCGCGGTGGCCTGGAAGGTTCCGGCGCCGGCGACGACGATCGAGCCGGAGAGGACCTGGGCTCCAGTGGCCTTGTCGACCGGATCGGACTCTCCGGTGAGGAGCGACTCGTCGATCTCCAGACCCTCCGCGTCGCTGACCACACCGTCCGCAGGCACCTGGTCGCCGGTGCGCAGCCGGACCAGGTCGTCGAGAACCACCTCGCCTACCGCGACGACCTGCTCCGTGCCGTCTCTCACGACGGTCGCCCGGGGGGCGTTGAGCACGGCCAGACGGTCGAGGGTGCGCTTGGCCCGCAGCTCCTGCCCGATCCCGATCAGGGCGTTCCAGACCACGACCAGGCCGAACAGGGCGTCGGCCGGCGAGCCGACCGCCATCACCGCGACGAAGAGCACGCCCAGGATGGCGTTGAAGCGGGTGAGGACGTTGGCGCGGATGATCGAAGTCAGCGGACGGCTGGTCTGCTCGTCGACCAGGTTGACCTGGCCCGCGGCCACCCGTTTCGCCACCTCGGCCGCGGTGAGCCCCGTCGACCCCGTGACGGCAGTGGGCAGATCGCTCACGAACCGCCGAGGGTACCCGGCCCGGCGCCGCCGAAGCGGTCCTCAGTCGACCGCGTCAGGTGCAGGAGATGTTCACGCACTGCAGCGCGTTGCCGTTGCCCTTGGCCTTGTTGCCGCTGCCCGATACTCCGGCCACGGCTTCGATGCCGAGGTCGTCGTTGCGGTCGGCCCGATTGTCGAGCAATTTGGTGGCCGGGCTCTCGACGTCGATCCCGTCGTCGGTGTTCGTTTCTGACCGGTTGTGGCGCAGCACCGTGCCCCGGCTGGCCGAGTCGATGAAGATGCCGTCGCCGCTGACGACAGGCGAGTTCCGGTTCATGGCCGTCACGTTGTCGACGACGGTGTTGCGATCGGAGTCGACGAGGACGATCCCGCTGCAGCTGTTGCCGTCCGACCAGGTCGGCGCGGCGTCATTGGCCTTGATCTGATTGACATGGGAGCGCACGAGCAGGATGCCGAAGCCGGTGAGTTGGCTCAAGTTGCCCCGAACGGTGGCATGGTTCGAGTCGAGGAGCAGGATGCCGGCCGGCGCCCTGTCGGTCAGGCAGCCGTCGAGCTCCGGACCACTCTCGAAGAAGCCGACGTCGTTGTGGCGGATGACAGCCCGCGTGGTTCGCTCCAGTCGGACGCCGAAGGT
>DASTFY010000068.1:0-4336 GCA_035719525.1 Acidimicrobiales bacterium | reverse complement strand
TCCTCCACGACCTGGGCAAGGGCTACCCCGGGGACCACTCCGTGGTCGGGGTGGAGCTGGTCCAGCGGATCGGGCATCGGATGGGCCTCGCGCACGAGGACGTCGACGTGCTCGAGGCGCTCGTCCGGCACCACCTCCTGCTGCCCGATGTCGCCACCCGTCGAGACCTGACCGACGACGCCACCATCACCGCGGTCGCCGCGGCGGTCGGCTCACCGCAGGTGCTGGAACTGCTGGCCACCCTGACGGAAGCCGATTCGATGGCCACCGGGCCATCGGCGTGGGGCTCGTGGAAGGCCGAGCTGGTGGAGGAGCTGGTCGACCGGGTGGGCCACGTCCTGGGCGGCGGTGAGTTGAGCGAGGCCACCTGGTCGCTCTTCCCGTCCGAGCTGGTCACGCTGCTCATGGGCGAGCGGCGCACGACCGTGCTGGCGCAGGGCGACCGAGTGACGACCGTGGCGCCGGACCAGCCCGGGCTCTTCAGCCGGGTGGCGGGCGTGCTGTCCATCCACGGGCTCGACGTGCTCGGCGCGCAGGCGCACTCTGACGAGCAGGGGATGGCCGCCAACGAGTTCAGGGTCGGGCCGTCCCACAACGGCGTGATCGACTGGACCAGGGTGGCGGCCGACCTGGAGCACGCGATCGCCGGTCGGCTGGCGATCGAGGCCCGGCTGTCGGAGCGGGCACGCACCTACCGGCGCCGCAGGCCGCTGTCGGCGACCACCGTTCGCCCGTCGGTGCGGATCGACAACGAGGCGTCGTTCAACGCCACCGTGATCGAGGTTCGCGCCGCTGACCGCATGGCGCTCCTGTACCGGATGACGAAGGCCATCGCCGACCTCGGCCTCGACATCCGCCACGCTCGGGTGCAGACGCTGGGGCCCGAGGTGGTCGACACGTTCTACGTGCGAGGCGCCGACGGCAAGGTGACCGATCCGTACCACGTCTCCGAGCTGGAGCGGGCGCTGCTGCACGCGGCCGAGCCGGGGACGAGCTGACCGGGCCGGCCCGGTTGGTACATCGGTAGGGTGGCCGGCCGTGGGAGTGGACGACGACGCTCTCGACCAGGTCGGACCGATCGACTTCACCCGTGACCTGCTCCGCTGGAGCGAGTCGTTGGCCGGCATCGCCCGCACCGGGCTCGGCTTCACGCAGAACCTCTACGAGCGGGAGCGCTTCGAGGAGGTCCTGAAGGTGGCGGCCGACATCAAGGCCGCGGCGCACGATGCGCTGGAGGTGCGGCGAGAGCAGGACCACTTCGTGCAGGAGTGGCTGGAGTCCGTCGGCGAGGGCGTACCCGGCTACGTGACGCCCAAGGTGGCGGTCGGTGCCATCGTCGGCAACGACGAGGGGAAGCTGCTCCTCGTGCAGCGGGCGGACTCCGGCATCTGGCTGTACCCGACGGGGTGGGCCGACGTCGGCTACTCGCCGGTGGAGGTGGCGCTGAAGGAGGTGCAGGAGGAGACCGGCGTCGTGTGCGAGCCGGTCCAGCTCCTGGCCGTCATCGACGGCCTGCGGATGGGATTCACCCGGTTCGGCATGTACATGGTGCTCTTCCACTGCCGGGCCGTCGGCGGCGAGCTGCAGGCCCATCCGCTGGAGACGAGCGGCGTCGGCTGGTTCGGCTCTGACGAGCTGCCGCGCACCACCGGTGGCGCCGCTTGGTGGGGGCCGATGGCCTTTGCCGCCATCAAGGGGGAGCGCATGGCGGCCACCTTCGACCCGCCTCGCGCCGACGTCTGGCGCGAGATCACGCCCTGACGGGCCTACTCGTAACCTCCGGCTGCTCGGGTAGTTCTCCGTGGACCGCGACCCCGCCCTGCGCCCGACCCCGGTGCGTCCGGCTTGGCCGGCGCACCGCAACGACGCCCGAGGTATTGCCGAGCGAAGCGAGTAGGAGCCGATCGAAGCGAAGCGGAGAGCGGCGACGAAGACTCAGGAACCCTGGTCGCGCAGGAAGCGCTCGATGTCCTCCAGCATCTGGTCGGTGTCGGCCCCGGGGTCGAGCACGGGCTCGCCGCCATCGCCCGTCGCCTCCTCGGTCTCATCCTCGCCGTCACCCATCAGCTCCAGCCGCTGGACGTAGCCCGCCAGCTCGTCGTCCTGCTCCAGGTAGCCGTCGATCTGGGCCTCGTACTCGTCCACTGCCCGCTCCAACGCCTGCCCGGGCCAGGGCGATCCGATGACTCGGCAGGCGCCTTCACCGAGGGCCATCGCCGCCTTGGGCGAGGGCACCTGCGAGGCGTACGCCGGCACCGCGGCCCACAGCGACAGCGACCCCATCCCGAGCTGACGGCAGGTGTCGTGCAGCACCCCGACGATTCCGGTCGGGCCCTCGTACTGGCTGCGCTGCAGGTCGAAGCAGTCGATGAGCGCCTGATCGGTGGCGGTGCCGATGAGCGACACGGGCCGCCGGTGCACGACGTCGGCCAGGAGAGCGCCGAGGGTGACCACCAACCGGGTGCCGGCCTCCTCGGCGATGCCGGCGATCTGGTGCGTGAACCCTCGCCACCGGAGCTGCGGCTCGACACCCAACACCAGCACCACGTCGCCCCCGGGGGTTGACGCGGAATACGCCTCGTTGGCTGGCCACGAGATCCGCCGCGCCTGCCCGCCGTCCAGGTACACCTGGGGTCGGGTGGCCTGGAAGTCGTAGTACTCCTCGGGGTCGATCGAGGCGAAGGGCTCTGCACCCCATTGCTCGATCAGGTGGCGAACGGCCATCGTGGCGGCGTCACCGGCGTCGTTCCAGCCGGCAAAAGCGGCGATCATCGTCGGCTCGGTCAACGCCGGCCGACGGCTCCAGACGACGTGCTCCATCGGGCGCGACGCTACCGGTACCTCAGCTGGTCGGTGCTCGGCGCTCGGGGCGTAGGTCGAGACCAGGCCCCGGATAGCCCCCGGCCGCCCGTACCTCGGCGCCCCAGGGGAGAAGGATGGCGATGAGCTCCTCGATGTCGTCGCTCAACCGAAGGGCGATAGGCCCGCACAACCGGTCCGTGTGGAGCTCCACCGCTTCCCGCGCCGTGCGACCGGCTTCGCTCAGTTCCTCCCCGTCGGCCGTGACGAGGCCCCGCTCGCGCAGCCGCTCGTCGGCCGCGTCCAGTTCCTCGCGGGACCAGGCCCGGGTCCGGATGTAGGACCGTCGCGGCAGACCCCAGTAGAGCTCCGTCAACAGGCCGATCTCGGGCGCGTCGAACCCGGCGCCGGTCCACGCCGCGATGTGGACGTCGCCGCGGAACTCACGCAGGATGTCGGCGAGCCGCCAGGCCACGCCCAGCGGCGATTCGGGCATCGGTAGCGATGACATGCCGGCGAAGAGCGGCTTCCCCACCGGATCCAGTTCCTCGGCGGCGACGAGTAGGAGTTGCACCGCCCGATGGAGCCCGGCTGGCTCGTCGCCGAGAAGGCGGCGGAGCTGCGCGATGGCGCCCTCGTCGCGTGCCGCGGCGATGGTGGGAGCGTCAGTCAGGGTCCACCCGTACGCCACCGCGGGGACGACGACGGCCGGGTTGAACACCGCGAAGGCGGCGGCGACCACCTGGCCATGAACCTGGCCCATGACCGAGCCCCGGCTGGTGAAGTAGGCCGGGCCGTCCGGCAGCGCCACCCCCCGGTTCTCGCCCGGGCTGGGGCCGAAGCCGAGGGCGTGGTAGGCGGAGTGGCACTCGGGCGAGAAGTACACCTGGGCGGCGACGGGTTCGAGGGCGGCAGCGAGGCGACGAACGGCCCCGTGCGGGGGAGCGGCTGGGGCGGGCGGCACGGACCCGAACTTAGGTGCCTCCCGGGCTACCGTCGGGCGACGTGGCCGAGACCGTGGTCGAGATCGTCGATGCCGTCAGCCCTGAGCTGGTGGAGGCCATGGAGCGGCTGGTGCCGCAACTGTCCCGTTCGGCCCCGCCGCCCACACCAACCGATCTGGCGGAGATCGTGTCTGGTGACGCCACGACGCTGCTCGTCGCCAGGATCGACGGTCGAATCGCCGGCAGCCTGACGCTGGTGGTCTTTCGCATCCTGACGGGGGTACGGGCGTGGATCGAGGACGTCGTCGTCGACGAGTCGGCCCGGCGATCAGGAGTCGGCGCGGCACTGAACCGCGCCGCCATGGCCGAGGCCCAGCGGCGGGGAGCTCGGACGGTCGATCTCACGTCGCGCCCCACCCGTGAGGACGCCAACCGCCTCTATCGAGGCCTCGGCTTCGTCCGCCGGGACACCAACGTCTACCGCTGGGATCCGCGCTAGTCGCGCTGCAGGTCCTCCGCGGCCTGGCGTACCTGCCAGTCTCGGTCGGTTCGCGCCCGCTCGAGCGCCTCGTCGACCTCGGGACCCTCGAACG
>DASTFY010000067.1:0-9274 GCA_035719525.1 Acidimicrobiales bacterium | reverse complement strand
GGCGGGAGGCCCACGAGCAACCCGTAGGCACCGACAGCCGTGACGCCGGCCAGCGCGAAGATCGCGCAGGCGGTGACCCGGATCAGGCCGTCGGAGCCCATGAACAACCCGTACTGCTGGAAGCGCCCGGTGCCGGCCAGCGTCCCCCGCAGGAAGTGGCCGACCGCGTAGCCCGTGAAGGCCAGGAGCAGGCAGCCGAACAGCACCCAGCTGTCGTCGAACAGCTCGCGGGTGAGGAACGGTGCGATGCCCACCAGCACGGTCCCGACGATGGCCAGCAGACCGATGCTCAGCAGTGCGGCCTTGCGCAGGACGGGCAGCCCGCCTTGCCCGAGCGCCCGGCGGTGAGCCAGCGCGCGGCCCACCTCCTGCTCCACCGGCAGGAAGAAGCCAGGAGCGAGGATGAAGGTGGCGAACCACAGTTGGTTGACCGGGGCGGACGCGTCGGTGCCCAGCCCGAAGCGGGTGATCGACAGGAAGCCGTAGGCCGACAGACCCGTCACGATGAGCCCGACCGCCACCGGGAACGTGCCTTCGGGGACCAGGGTCCGAAGGTTCCGGGGCGCGACGGACGACGTGGACAAGGCCTCTCAGGTTAGTGGCAGGGCCGGCGGGATCGAGGCCGGCGCGAGAGGCTGCCCGTATCCTCGAAGGGGCAGCGACTACCCTCGTTCCACCGTGATGATGGACGAGCCGAGCGTCGACGCGTCTCCCGGCGGGGGTCCGGGCGACGCCCCGCCGGTCGTCGCCGTCATGGTCGTTCACGAGCCCGGGCCCTGGTTCGACGAGGTCCTGGACTCCGTGGCGCGCCAGGACTACCCGAACATCCGGCTGCTGTTCCTGGTCACCGGCGCCCAGCCCGGGGTGATGGCCCACATCGGCCAGCGCCTTCCCGGCGCGCTGATGCGGGCGTTGGGTGACAACCCCGGCTTCGGACCCGCGGCCAACCAGGCGCTGAAGCTCGTCGAGGGTGCCGGTTTCTTCTGCTTCCTCCATGACGACGTAGCGCTCGCCCCGTCGTCGATCAGCGAGCTCGTCGCCGAGACCTACCGGTCCAACGCCGGCGTGGTCGGGCCCAAACTCGTCGACTGGGATCGGCCGAACGTGCTCCAGCACGTCGGCCTCAGCGCCGACCGGATCGGCGTCACGCTCGACACGGCCGAGATCGGCGAGCTCGACCAGGAACAGCACGACGCCGTTCGGGACGTGTTCTGCCTGCCGACCGCCTGCCTGCTCGTGCGCATCGACCTGTTCCGCGCCCTCGGCGGGTTTGCCCCCGACATCGACTACTTCGGTGACGACCTGGACCTCTGCTGGCGGGCCCACCTGTCGGGCGCCCGGGTGCTCGTGGTGCCCGATGCCCAGGTCCGCCATCGGGAGCGCCTTCCGGAACGGCGACCCGACCTCGATGTGCTGGCGCTGTCCGAGCGCCACCGCCTGCGCACCTCGCTGTCGGCGCCGAGCGGCTTCCATCTCGTGGGCCTCACGGTCTTCCACTTCATCTACACCGTGGCTGGTGCGGTTGTCGGACTGCTGAGCGGTCGGGCACCGCAGGTGCGGGCGATGATCGGCGCCGGGTTCTGGCAGCTCGTTCGGCTACCGGCCTTGTTCACCCGGCGTCGCCGCTTCCAGGCCACGCGGCAGGTCTCCGACGCCGAGGTGGCCAGCCTCCAGGGAGTGCGGGGCTCCGCCCGCCTCAGGGTCTTCCGCCGCCAGCGCACCGCCGATCGGGAAGGCCGAGGAGACCGTCTCACCGAGCTCGGCGGCGATCTGCGCCAGCAACTCGGCGGGGAGGACGCGCGCGTCAACGTGGTGGTATGGCTGCTGGTGTTGTTCGTACTGGTGGTGGGCAGCCGTGAGCTCATCCTGAGCGGGGTCCCCCACGCGGGCGAGCTGCTGGCCTGGCCGGCCGGGCCGGTCGTCCTGGCGCGGGAGTACGCGGGTGGGTGGTGGTCCCAGGGTCTCGGTGGGACCCGTCCTGTACCGACCGGGATGGGCCTGTCCGCGGTGCTCGGTTTCCTCACCCTCGGCGCCAACGGCCTTCCCCGCACGCTGCTGGTCGTAGGCCCGCTCTTCGTGGGCGCCTTCGGGCTGTGGCGTTTCGCGCGTGCCTTCGCGCCGAGCCGGGGTGCGGCGGCCGCCCTGGCCGTCTATGTCGCGGTGCCGCTGGCCGCCAACTCCGTCGGCTCGGGCTCGCTCTCCGGCCTTCTCGTCTATGCCGCGGTGCCGTGGACGCTGCACGCGCTGGCCCGCCTCCATGGCCCTGCCCCGTTCGTCACCCCAGCCGACCGGGACCGGGCGCGCCGCCTCCGCTGGGCCGACGTGGTCGTGCTCGGCGTGGTCGCCGGCATCGTGGGGGCGTTCGTGCCCGTGTACCCGCTCGTGATGGTGGGCGCCGCGCTGGCCCTGGCCGCGGGATCCATTGTCGCGGGGGAGCGGGCGGGCAGCGGGCGCATGGTCGTCGGCAGCATCGGGGCCGGGATCATCGCGCTCGTCCTCAACCTGCCGTGGGTGCTCGGTGTGCTGCCCTCCGCCGCACCCAGCTGGACCAGGCTGGGGGTGCCGCCGCGCGTGGCCGCCCATCACGGTCTCGGCGCGCTGGCCGCGTTCGACTTCGGGCCTCACCGTCTGTCCGGGCTGGCGCTCGGCCTCACGATGCCGCTGATCGCGGCGTTGGCGATCGCCCGCTCGTACCGTTTCGCGTGGGCCGGACGAGCGGCCTTCCTGGCCGCGGGAGGCCTGGGTACGGCGTGGCTCATCGATCGGGGCACCATCCCGGCCAGCCCCAGCCTGATCCCGGTTTTCCTCGCTCCGTACGCTGTCGCCCTCGCGGTGGGCGCGGCGTGCTTCGTGGCCGGCTTCGCCCAAGACGTCCGGGGGACCACGATGGGATGGCGCCAATCGGTCGGCGTCTTCGCTCTCGTCGCCGCGGTGGTCGGGCTGGTCCCGCTGGTCCCTGCCATGGTGAGCGGACGCTGGGAGCTGGAGCCCGACGAGCGCTCGGCGTTGCTCACCCTGTTGCCGGCGCCACCGGAAGGTGCGGAGACCCGAGTCCTGTGGATCGGTGCGCCCGAGGACGTGCCGGTGCCCGGTTGGCCGCTGGCCGACGGGATGATCTACGCGCTGGCCGACGAGGAGGCCGCCACGCTCCGGGAGCGGTGGCGGGCCGAGCCGACCAGGGCCGAGCAGATGGTGGCGGACGACATCGATCTGGCGGCCACGTCGGCGACCGATCGGCTGGGTCGACTCCTTGGACCCATGGGGGTGCGCTTCGTGTTGGTGCCGGTCAGCGCCGCCAGCAGCACCCTCGATGGCGCCCCCGCGACCAGTGAGGGTGAGGGCCAGGAGCGGCCCGCCCTGCTCGACTCGCTCGACCGCCAGCTCGACCTGCGCCGCGTCGAGTTGGGCGATGACTCCCTTGTGGCCTACGAGAACACCGCCTGGCTGCCTGTGCGCGCCGACGCGGCCGGCGCTGTCGCGCAAGCCAGCCGGCAGGCCGGGGCCGAGGCGCTCGTCCGCTCCGACTACAGCGGCGCGGTTCCCGCGTTGCCGGGACCGCTGCCGACCGCCGGTGCCGGCCCGGTGCAGGGCGAGTCCGTCCTGTTGTCCGAGGCCGTCGACGAGCGCTGGGAGCTGACGGTGGATGGCCGGAGCATGCCCCGGCGCACGGCCTTCGGCTGGTCTACGGCGTGGGATCTCGACGCCGCCGGCGAGGGATCGTTCCGCTACCGGACGGCGGTCAGCCGCTACGCCGTCGTCCTGGTACAGGTGCTCCTGGCGATGCTGGCGCTGGTGTTGATCCGCACCTGGCGTCACGGTCCGCCCTTCAGTCGGTGGATGGCCCGCCGCCGAGTCGCCGCCACTCCTGCGACCGCGATGATCGACCTGAGCGCGGGGCCGCCCGCCCGCGCCGGTCTCGAGCAGCCGGACCGCACGCCGTGATCGCCCGCCGACTCCCCTTCGTCGTCGTCGGCGCGGCGCTGGCCGGCCTGCTGGTGGTCGATCGCGCGGAGACCGAGCCGGTGCCGGCCGCGACGTACGGTCAGCGACCCTTGGTGCAGAGCACGCCGGCGCTGTTCAAGGGCGACGTGCTCTCGACCAGCTGGTTCTGCCCCGGCGGTCCCACCATCGGTGATCGCAGCACATCGGTGACGATGTTCAACAGCACCGACGACCCACGCGAGGTCACGGTGTCGGCGGTGAGCGAGGCCGGCGTGCGCGGATCGGTGCCACTGACCCTTCCGCCCCGCAACCGGGCGGTGGTGAACCTGGCGGATCTGGCCGCGGGCGAGCACACGGCGGCGACGGTCGCCGCGTACGGGGGCGGGGTCGCCGTGGAGCAGACCGTGGTCGGGCGATCGGGCGTCGCCACCAGCCCGTGCGCCGATCGCGCGTCGAGCTCGTGGTACCTGGCCGACGGCACCACCACGCAGGACGCCGCCTTCATCCTCGTGCTCTACAACCCCTTCCCCGACGACGCCGTGGTGGATGTGTCGCTGACCACCATCGAACGGACACTGGAGCCACCGGGCCTCCAGGCCGTCGTCGTTCCCGGGCAGTCGTTGCGCATCTTCGACATCACGCAGGCGGCTCAGCGGGAGGAGCTGGTATCGACAGTCGTGCGGGGACGGGGCGCCCGCATCGTCGCCGGGCGCATCCAATCCTCGGACAACCCGAACCGCCGGGGCTTCGCCGCCGGGGTCGCCGCCGCGCAGCCCCAGCAGACCTGGTGGTTCCCCGACGGCGGGAAGGGCGAAGGCGTAGTCGAGCGCTTCGTGGTGTTCAACCCCGGTGAGCTCGACGCCGCCGTGGACTTGTCGTTCCTCCCCGCCGACGGAGTGGCCCCGCCGGCCCCGGTGAGCATCGTCGTGCCTCCGTCCAGCTTTCAGCTGGTCGATGTGGACGCCCTCGCCGAGGTGTCGCCGGGAGACCACAGCACCGTGGTCAACGTGGTGGGCGACGAGACGCCGGTGGTGGTCGAGCGTCTGCTCACCCGCCCCGTGGACGACACCCCGGTCACGACGATCCTCCTCGGCTCCCAGCTCACCGTCCCGCAGTGGTACGTGATCGAGGAGGCGGCCGCCCGAGGTGGCGTGGTCGTGGTGATGAACTCCGCCGGCCTGCCCACCACCGCGGCGGTCAAGGCCATCGGGCCGGCGGGCGCGGTGCCGGTGCCCGGGTTCGAGGCCGTGCCGATCCCGGCCGGCGGCTCGGCCGCCATCACCATCCCCGAGACGGTCGGCGGGTTCCCTCTGCTCGTCGAGGGTGCGCAGCCCATCGTCGTCGAGTGGCGGGCCCGGGCCGACGCCGGCGATCGGGTGAGCCGCGTCGACGCGCTGGCGTTCCCCGTCATCGGAGGCTGAGTTGGAGCAGGTGCTCCTCGCCCTGATTCTGGCGGGCGGGGCGGCCGTGGTGGCGGCCGTGCTGCGCCGCCGCCAGCGGACAGCTCCCCCCACACAACCCACGTTCCTGGCTCCGGCCCAGCTCGACCGGGCCGACTTCGCCCGGCCCGAAGCACCGTTCCTGGTCGTCGTGTTCACCTCCTCCACCTGCCACTCGTGTGGCGCCATGGCCGACAAGGCCCGGGTGCTGACCAGCGACCAGGTTGCGGTGGACGTGATGGAGGTCACCGAGCACCCCGAGGTCCACCGGCGCTACGGGATCGACGCCGTCCCAATGGTGGTCGTCGCCGATGGTGCGGGCGTGGTGGGAGCCAGTTTCGTCGGGCCCGCCTCGGCCACGGACCTCTGGGCGGCGGTCGCCGAGTTGCGCCATCCGGGCTCGTCGCCCGAACCGGGACTGGGCCGCTAACGCGCCGAACCGCGATGATTCCTCCGGAGCCGGGGCGTCGAAATCAGCGCAACCGTGTAGCACCCCCGGACGATGATGAGCGTGGACGGTTGCGATCGGACCGTGCGATCGGACCGTGCGAGAGGCCAATGTGAGAGGACCATGTGAGAGGAGACGTCGTGGAATCCACACCGCTGGCCATCCAGACCGATGGCCTCGTCAAGTGCTTCGGGGAGACCCGGGCCGTCGACGGCATCGACCTGGCGGTACGGGCGGGAACGGTCTTCGGCGTCCTCGGCCCCAATGGCGCCGGCAAGACCACGATGATCCGCGTGCTGGCCACGCTGTTGAAGCCGACGGCGGGCACGGCGCACGTACTCGGCCGTGACGTCGTCACCGAGGCCGACGCCGTGCGGGGCAGCGTCAGTCTCACCGGGCAGTTCGCCTCTGTCGACGAGGAGCTGAGCGGTCGCGAGAACCTGGTCCTCCTCGGCAAGCTGCTGGGGCTGACCCGGAGAGCGGCCCAGGAACGAGCCGACGAGTTGCTCGGCGCGTTCGGGCTGTCCGAGGCTGCCAACCGGCTGGTGAAGGAGTACTCCGGCGGCATGCGGCGCCGGCTCGACATCGCCGCCAGCATCGTGGTCACCCCGGAGCTGCTGTTCCTGGACGAACCGACCACCGGCCTCGATCCCCGCAGCCGCAACCAGGTGTGGGACATCGTCCGGGTCCTCGTGTCGGAGGGCACGACCGTCCTGCTCACCACGCAATACCTCGACGAGGCGGACCAGCTGGCCGATCGCATCGCCATCATCGACCACGGGCGGGTCATCGCCGAAGGCACCAGCCAGGAGCTCAAGGCGCAGGTCGGCGAGGGCAGCGTCCACATCCGGGTGCGCCTCCCCGAGCACCGGGCCCAGGCCGCGGAGGTGCTGGCGGCGGCGCTCGGTGTTCCGGTCCAGCTCGAGTCCGAACCGACGTCGCTGTGCGCCCGGGCCTCGGACCCGGAACGGGTCGGCGCCGCCCTCACCGAACTGTCCCGGGCGGGGCTGGACGTGACCGACTTCGCGCTCGGTCAGCCCAGCCTGGACGAGGTGTTCCTCGCCCTCACCGGTCATCCGGCGGAGGAAGCCGCCTCCACGACGGAGGACGCAGCATGACCACCATCGAAACCGACTTCGCGATCGTCGAGGAGACGCTCCACTCGGCGTTGTCCACCCGGGCCCGGCCCGCTCGCGCCACCGCGTGGGTCGCCTCGTTGGCCTTTGGCTGGCGGGCCTTGCTGAAGATCAAGCACGTGCCGATGCAGCTGTTCGACGTGACGGCATTCCCGATCATGTTCGTGCTGCTCTACACCTATCTGTTCGGCGGGGCGCTCGCCGGCTCGCCGCAGGAGTACCTCCAGGCGCTGCTCCCCGGCATTCTCGTGATGACCGTGTCGTGGATCACCATGTACACCGGCCAGGCCCTCAACACCGACATCGGCAAGGGCGTGTTCGACCGGTTCCGCTCCCTGCCCATATGGCGGCCGGCCGTGCTGGTGGGCATGCTCCTGGCCGACGCCGTGCGTTACACGATGGCGTCGGCGGTCATCATCGGGCTCGGCATCATCCTCGGCTTCCGACCCGACGGTGGGGTCGTCGGCGTTCTCCTGGCCGTGGCGCTGCTGCTCGTGTTCGCCTTCAGCCTGTCGTGGGTGTGGACGGCGGTGGGGCTCAAGATGCCGACACCGGAGGCCGTGCTGCAGATCAGCATGACGATCCTGTTCCCGCTCACCTTTGCCAGCAACGTGTTCGTGGACCCCTCGACCATGCCCGGGTGGGTTCAGGGCTTCGTCAACAACAACCCGATCACCCACCTCGCCACCGCTGCTCGCGGCCTGATGCACGGCACCCCCGTTGGCACGGAAGTCGTCTGGGTGCTGCTGTGGAGCGGGGCGCTGGTCGCGGTCTTCGCCCCTCTCACGATGCGCCTGTACAACAGCGAGCGCTGATATCTCTAGGGGGAGGGCCGAAGCTGCTCTCCCTGAAGGATCAGCTCGTGGCGGGCTCGGGGGCCGGCTCGGGCGTGAGGCCCTCCTGCACCAGGCGGGCTACGTCGGCGCCGTCGATGGTCTCGCGCTCCAGCAGAGACTTCGCCACCAGATCGAGGCCCCGCCGGTGCTTGCCCAGGAGACCGCGGGCCCGATCCTCCTGCTCACGCAGGATGCGGGCGACCTCCTCGTCGATGAGCCGGGCGGTGTCGTCGGAGTATTCGCGCTGGCCGGTCATCAGGTCCTCGCCGAGGAAGATCTGACCCTGGCTCTCCCAGGCCATGGGGCCGATTCGGTCGCTCATGCCCCACTCCCGCACCATGCGCTTGGCCATGCGGGTGGCCACCTCGAGGTCGTTGGCTGCTCCGGTGGTCCGCTGGTTGAAGACGATCTCCTCGGCCACCCGGCCGCCCATCGTCATGCAGATGCGGTCGAGCAGGTGGTCCCGGGAGTAGGCGTGGCGCTCCTCGGGCATCGTCTGGGTCACGCCGAGCGCCATCCCCGTAGGAAGGATGGTGACCTTGTGCACCTCGTCCGCGTGGTGCAGCACGGTGGCCAGCAGAGCGTGGCCCCCCTCGTGATAGGCGGTGGCCCGCTTCTCCTCCGCGCTGAGCACCAGGCTCTCGCGGCGCGCCCCCATCATGATGCGGTCCCGGGCGGACTCGAAGTCGATCCGCTCGATCTCCTTGGCCCCCCGTCGCACCGCGAAGAGCGCGGCCTCGTTCACCAGGTTGGCCAGGTCAGCGCCGCTCATGCCCGGCGTGCCCTTGGCCATGATCTCGAGGGCAACGCTCGAGGCGAGGCGCTTGTCACGGCAGTGGACCTGCAGGATGGCCAACCGCTCCGTGTACTCGGGCAGCGGCACCACGATCTGGCGGTCGAAGCGGCCGGGACGCAGCAGCGCCGGGTCGAGGATGTCGGGCCGGTTGGTGGCGGCGATGATGACGACGCCCTCGGAGGTCTCGAAGCCGTCCATCTCGGACAGCATCTGGTTGAGGGTCTGCTCCCGCTCGTCATGGCCACCGCCGAGCCCGGCGCCGCGCTTGCGGCCGATGGAGTCGAGCTCGTCGATGAAGATGATGGCCCGGCCCATCTTGCGGGCCTGCTGGAACAAGTCACGCACGCGGCTGGCGCCGACGCCGACGAACATTTCGACGAACTCAGAGCCGGAAATGCTGAAGAAGGGCACGCCGGCCTCGCCGGCGACCGCGCGGGCGAGCAGCGTCTTGCCGGTGCCTGGCGGGCCGACCAGCAGCACGCCCTTCGGAATCCGGCCGCCCAGCGATGTGTACTTCTTGGGGGTCTTCAGGAACTCGACGACTTCCTGCAGCTCGGTCTTGGCCTCGTCGACGCCGGCCACGTCCTGGAACGTGACGACGGTCTTGTTGCCGAGGAACATCCGGGCGCGGCTCTTGCCAAAGCTCATCGCCTGGTTGTTGGTGCCCTGCGCCTGGC
>DASTFY010000066.1:0-2948 GCA_035719525.1 Acidimicrobiales bacterium | reverse complement strand
GACGACCGTGCGCGGCCCGGCGCCGATGGCCGCCAGGAACCCGGCCACGTCCGGAGGCGCACCGTCCGGGGCCGGCTGCGCGACGCGCTCGGCGTCGGCCACGATGCCGTCCCAGATCGCGATGTGCGTCGGCAAGCGGATGATCTCGCTCTGGTTGGGCGCCCGGGTGAACAGCGCAGAGGCCGCCTGCTCGGCGCTGAGCTCCTGCGGCCCGGGGGCGAGGAGCATCACGACGGTGCCGTCGGCCGCGGTGCGGACCACCGGTTGGGGCAGATCGACCGGGATGGGGGCCAGCGGCTCCAGCAGGGCCACCATCCCCGCCTCGTCGACCTCCTCGACCACCGAGAAGGTCACGCCGAGCAGCCCCTCGACCGCCGTGCGCTGCGCCTCCAGCCCGCCTTGGGGGTAGGCCGCGGCCAGCCGGGTCGGCCGGTCGAAGCCGTCGGCGGGAGCGGCGCTCCCGGCCGGTACGACCATCACGGTGCCGCCCGAGCCCGAGGGCAGGAGCGCGAAGGTGGTGAGGCCCACGACCTCGCCTCCGTCGACGGCGACGAGGAGAGCGCCCGGGGTCTCGGGGACGTCCGCGACGGTCTCGAGCGGAACGTCGAGCGTGCCCGTCGTGCTGTCGCCCAACGTCCGCGCCGCCATGAGCCCGAGGACCGGCACGAGCGCCGCCACGGTGGCGCCCGCCAATCCCGCGACCAACGTCCAGCGCGGCCCGCTCACGCTGATCGGTACAGGTTCCGCCGGCCGACCTCGGCCAGCACGTCCTCGGGCACCAGGTAGTCGAGCGGTCGCCCGTCGCTCACCCGGGTTCGTAGGTCGGTGCTCGACACCTCGAGGTGCGGCACGACCACCCTGATCCACGTCACCTCGTCCGGCAGCACGTGGTCGGCTCCCGGGCGCTCCACCACCACGAGGCGGGAACGGCTGGCCACCTCGTCGTAGCGCTCCCAGGTGAGCAGGCCGGCGGCGGCGTCAGAGCCGACGATGGTAAACAGCTCCGCGTCGGGATGGAGCCGGGCGAGCTCGGCCAGCGTGTCGGCGGTGTAGCTCTCCCCGCCCCGATCGATCTCCAGCCGGCTGGCTCGCAGGCCCGCCACCCCCTCCACCGCCGCCGAGACCAGCGCCAACCGATCCTCGGACGAGGTGATCTCCCGCGAGCCCTCCTTCTGCCACGGCCGGTTGGCCACCTCCAGCAACACCACGTCGAGGCAGAGCTCGTGGCGGACGTTGACCGCCGTCACCAGATGCCCGACGTGGGGTGGATCGAAGGTCCCACCGAACAGCCCGATGCGCTCGGGCGATCCGATGGGGCGAGACACGGCGCAGGAGCATACGACCTGGGCGTATGAGCCTCATTTCGCCGCTCACCACGTTGCGTGGTCAAACGGTGACCGGCGTGTGATGCGAGTGAACTTCCTGCCCCATGTGGCGGATGTCACTGTCATTTCACGGAATCGGACGGGTATTTGCCACGTTCTACCACCTGTCATGAATGATTCGATCGGCCTGTACCTCAACGAGATCGGCAAGGTGCCTCTGCTCACTGCCGACGAGGAGAAAGAACTCTCGCGCGTCATCGAAACCGGGCGCGAGGCCGGAGAGCGCCTCGCCGCCGGCGAGAAGGGCGCCGACCTGCGCCGGGCCGCCGCGGCCGCCGCGCAGGCCAAGGACCGGTTCATCCGGGCCAACCTCCGCCTGGTCGTGAGCATCGCCCGCCGGTATCCGCTGCCGTCGGGAATGGATCTCCTGGACCTGATCCAGGAGGGCAACCTGGGCCTCGAGCACGCCGTCGACAAGTTCGACTGGCGGCGCGGCTTCAAGTTCTCGACCTACGCCACCTTCTGGATCCGCCAGGCCATCGGCCGGGCCCTCGACCAGAAGGCCAGCCTCGTGCGCATCCCCGGCGATCGGGCCGCCAGCCTGCGGGCCGCGCTGCGCCAGACCGGGACCGAGGGCGAAGAGCTGGACCAGGAGAACGCGCAGCTCCACCGGCTCACCACGCCGGTGTCGCTCGACAAGGCCGTCGGCGATGACGGCGATGCCACCCTCGGCGATCTGATCGCCGCCGATGTGATCTCGCCCGAGGCCGCCATGTTGGCCGGGGTGGACCGGGACCTGCTCGACGAGCTGCTCGACACCCTCGACGGTCGGGCCCGCTACGCGGTCGAGGCCCGCTTCGGGCTCCTCGACGGCGAGACCAAGAGCTTCCGCGAGGTCGGCCAGGACCTCGGCGTCACCGCCGAGGCCGCCCGCCGGCTGGTCAAGCGGGCCGTGGACGACCTCCGGGACGACGCGGCCCGGATCCTGGTCGCGTGAGCCGGACCTAGTCCCCCAGCGGGCGGCGGGATTCCCCTCGCCCGTCCGCCCCGACCGGCCGCCGCAGCCTGCCCCCCGGCTGCGGCGGCCGGTTCGCGTCCGAACCACGTTGCGGTACGCGGTCCCGCCGGGCACGCTGGTACGCGTGGCACGCCCCTGGTCCCCGTCTTCGTGGCGGGCCTTCCCCGCGGCACAGCAACCAGAGTGGCCCGACGAGGCGGACCTGGAGCGCGCCATCAAGCAGATCTCCAGCTACCCGCCGCTGGTGTTCGCCGGCGAGGCCCGGGCGCTGCAGAGCTCGCTCGCCAAGGTGGCGGCCGGCAACGCCTTCCTACTCCAGGCCGGCGACTGCGCCGAGAGCTTCGACGACTTCTCCGCGGTCAGCATCCGGGAGAAGCTCCGGGTGATCCTGCAGATGGCGGTGGTGCTCACCTACTCCATCGGGGTGCCCGTCGTGAAGGTCGGCCGCATCGCCGGCCAGTACGCCAAGCCCCGCACCGCGCCCACCGAGACGGTGGACGGCGCCGAGCTGCCGAGCTTCCGCGGCCACATCGTCAACGGCGAGGCGCCGACGATGGCCGCCCGCCTCCCCGACCCGGAGCGGCTGGTGCAGGCCTACCACCAGT
>DASTFY010000065.1:0-23230 GCA_035719525.1 Acidimicrobiales bacterium | reverse complement strand
GTGAAGATCTTGAAGTGGTGGATGAGGGCCTCCATCGACTCGTCGATACGTCCTCGCGGCGGCGGCGTCACCTTCTTGGCCTGGATGCGGAAGTCGCCCGCCGGCATGCAGTCCACGATCTGGCGCACGATCCGCATGGACTCCCGCACCTCGTTGAGCCGGATGGCGTAGCGGTCGAAGCAGTCCCCGTACGACCCGACGATCACGTCGAAGTCGACCTGGTCGTAGGGCAGGTAGGGCATCTCACGGCGCAGGTCCCATGCCACCCCGGTCGAGCGCAGGATGGGCCCGGTGGCGCCGAGCGCCAGTGCCTCCTGCGCGGTGAGTACGCCGACGCCCTGCAACCGCTCGCGCCAGATCGGCTGCTCGGTCATCAGCGTGTCGTACTCCTCCAGCCGTGGGGTGATGGTCTCGATCAGCGTGAGGACGTCGTCCCGCCAGCCGGCGGGGAGATCGGCGGCCACACCGCCCGGGCGGATGAAGTTGTGGTTCATCCGCAGGCCCGTCACCTTTTGCAGGAACCGCAGCACGATCTCCCGCTCCCGCCAGCCGTAGATCATCATCGAGACGGCGCCGATGTCCAAGCCGTTGGTGGCCAGGAACAGCAGGTGGCTGCTCATGCGGTTCAACTCGACCATCAGCATGCGGATCCACGTGGCCCGCTCCGGGATGGCGTCCTCGATCCCGAGCAGCTTCTCGGTGGCCAGCGAAAACACCAACTCGTTGGCCAGGGGCGACGCGTAGTCCATGCGCGTCACGTTGGTGCCGCCCTGGAGGTAGGTGAGCGCCTCGCCGGTCTTCTCCATGCCGGTGTGCAGGTAGCCGACGATCGGCTTGCACCGCAGCACGGTCTCCCCCTGGAGCTCCAGCATCAGCCGCAGCACTCCATGCGTGCTGGGGTGCTGGGGCCCCATGTTGATGATCATCGTCTGGTCCTCGGACGGATCGACGACCTGCTGGGACAGCGCCGCCGCCTCGGCTTCGCTCATCCGCAGCACCGCACCCACCTCGCGGAGCAGCTCGTCGGGTCCCATCTCGCTGCGGGACCGCATCTCTTGGCTTCCCTCCCCGGTGAGGAAGGGCGACTCGGCGACGTTCTCGTGGTCGCTCTCGGCCACGCTCATTCCTGGCCCCCGTCGGCGTCCGGCGGCGGGTTGGTGTGCCCCTCGGAGAACTGCACCGGGATCTCGCCGATGTCGTAGTCCTTGCGGAGCGGATGACCCACCCAGTCCTCGGGCATGAGGATGCGAGTGAGGTCCGGGTGGCCGGTGAAGGTGATCCCGAACATGTCGAAGGTCTCCCGCTCGACCGCCTCGGTACCGGGCCACAGCCCGAACAACGACGGGAGGGTCGGATCGGACTCCGGCACCTGCACCCGCACTCGCAGGCGGGTGCGCGCCTCGTGGTTGATGAGCAACACCACGACCTCGAAGCGCTCGGGCGCGATGCCCGCGGGAAGGGTGCGGCCGGGATGGGTGAGATAGTCGACGCCGAACACGTCGAGGCACTGGAGATAGCCGTCGTCGAGCAGCTTCCGGAGCAGCTCCAGGTAGGTCTCGCGGCTGGGGTGCACGACGGTCTGGCCCCGGCTCAGCGATGTCGGGCAGCCGTGCAGCTCGGCCGCGGGCCCATCACCGGCGCCGTCGGACGAGACCTCGTCGGCCTCGGGTGCGGCAGGGGGAGCGTCAGCCATTGGTCATCGAGCGATGTTGAGGGTGATCGGTTGCGTCTGGGGCACGGCCTCGACGTGCAGGTCGGCTCCAACCCCCGTCTCGCCCCGGCGGCGCATGATGTCCCCGCTCTCGATGTTCTTGCGCAGCGTGGTGATGGCGTGGATCAAGGTCTCGGGCGTCGGAGGGCACCCCGGCGCATACACGTCCACGGGAACGATCTGGTCGACGCCCTGGACGATGGCGTAGTTGTTGAACATCCCACCGGTCGAGGCGCACACGCCCATGGAGATGACCCACTTGGGCTCGGCCATCTGGTCGTAGATCTGCCGCAGGACGGGGGCCATCTTCTGGCTGACCCGCCCGGCCACGATCATGATGTCGGCCTGGCGGGGTGACGCCCGGAACACCTCCATGCCGAAGCGGGCGATGTCGTAGTGGGCGCCGCCCGCGCCCATCATCTCGATGGCGCAGCAGGCGAGCCCGAAGGTGACGGGCCAGCTGGAGCGGGCCCGCGCCCACTGGACGAGATCCTCCAAGACCCCGGTGATGATGTTGTGGTCCAGCCCGGCGAGCCCCTCGTCGCGGATGTCGCGGATGCCCATCAGGCGGCGGCCTCCTCGTCTCTGCCCTCGAGTCCGACCCGGCGGATGGTGGTTCGGGTGGTGCGCTCGGCTGAAACGGCGTGGGGATCGAGCCGGCGGGGACGGGCCATCGGGCCCCAGTCCAGGCCTCCCTTGGCCACCTCGTACACGAAGGACAGGAAGAAGATGATGCTGAAGACGATGATGGCCCAGAACCCGTACGCGCCGAGCGTTCCGCTGTTCACCGCGTAGGGGTAGAGGAAGACGATCTCGATGTCGAACATGATGAAGAGCATCGCCACGAGGTAGAAGCTGACCGGGAAGCGCTCGGGCAGCTCGCGGCTCGGGATGATGCCGCATTCGTAGGGCGCTTCCTTGGCCGCGCTCGGACGTCGCGGCGCCAGCAGGGACGACACGAAGAAGCTCACGAGGCCGAACACGACGGCCAGCACCAACAAGGTGACGATCGGCAGGTACTGGCCCATGGCGCGTTCCCCGATGCCTCGCGCGTCAGTCCGGTGCGCCGGCGGGCACGACGGCGCCGGTCGACTTCTCGATGGCTGCGGCTGCCTCCAGGTTGGACCGCAGCGTTCGCTCACGGCGATGAAGCGTGTAGCAGCACAGCGCGAACACCAGGCCGGCGCCCACGGTCAGGGAGACCGCGGGCTGGCGACGCGTGCCCAGGTTGCGTTCCATCAACACGAAGGTCGGCGTCTTGGACGTGTCGAGCTCGGGCGGCAGGGGTGCCCGCCCGGGCTCGGGCAGGGTGGGCACGACCGGCTGCACCTCGACCAGCGCGTAGTGCGGGCGGTGGAGGAAGGCCAGGAAGTCCAGCGAGTCGCCGAGCTTGGGGTACCGCTCGCCGCCCTTCTCGTAGGCGGCGATCGCCTCGTAGTCGCCGGCCTGGAACGTCTCGGTCTGGTTCTGGAGGATGTCGTCGGCCGCGGCGACCGTCTGCCCGAACGCGGGGTCGTCCTCGGCGACGAGCGTCCAGCCGTCCACCGGTTCGTCGGGGGTGGCGGAACTGAGGTCGTCGACCTGGGCCACCTCGTGGCTGGCTTGGCTGAGATCGGCCCCGATGACCTCCAGGCCGACCCAGGACGGCGCCTTGCCGATCAACCCGATGCCGTAGACCCACCAGAAGACGCCCATCATCATGAGCCAACCGAAGAGCCCCGCCAGCGCCACCAGGAAACCGAGGCGGGACCCCATGTTGGTGCTGAGTACGAGGTACACGCTGCCGCACAGCACGAGCACGGAGATGACGACGACCGAGATCCCGCGGATCTCGGGCTCCCACCCGATGGCGAGGATGCTGGCCAGGCTCATCACAGGCTCCGGATGTACTCGACCAGCTCCGCGAGCTGCGCCTGGGTGTAGTAGGTGGCGAAGGCCGGCATGCGCCCGCTGGACTGTCCTTGCTGGCCGTACTTCTTGCCGGACTCCGGTGGGTTCCGAACGAAGGCGAGGTTGTCCGCCGCGCTCGGGAACTGGCGGACCTCGTCGCCGCTGGTCAGGTTGGGTCCCATGGCGCCTCCGCCGGTCACCAACGGGTTGCCGAAGGACCAGCCCGACGTGTGGCAGCGGGCGCAGGAGTAGGCGCCCGAGTCGAGCGAGAGGTTGAAGATCGCCTCACCCACGCTGTTGGCTGTCCCGTCCTCCAGGGCCTGGTCGATGGCGGCCTGGATCTCGGCCTGCTTGTCAGCCGGGAGCCGGCCACCTTCGCAGAACGTGTCGGCCGCTTCACAAGCCTCGAGCGGCAGTTGGATGCTCTTGATGTAGGCGATCACCGAGTCGATCTGCTGCTCGTTCATGGGGCCGCCGCCGGCGATGCCCCACGGTGACATCGGTGAGAACTGGCGGCCGTACACCAGGATGTAGCGCACCTCCTCCTCGCTGAAGCGGTACATCACGGTATTGAGGGCGGGCGCGTTCCAGGTGACTGACCGCACCTGTCCGGTGTTGGGATCCGTGATCGTGTACGGCGCAGCACCCCCCGTCGCCTTCATCCCGCCGTGGCAGCCGGCGCAGTTGAAACCGCCGTCGGCGGTCGTCGCGAAGAGGTCCTCGCCCCACCCGGCGAGGCGAGCCTCGCCCTCCTCGCGAGCTCCCGCCTGCCGGCTGGGCTCGAACAGCCAGTACAGGGGGAGCGCGATCACGATGACCGCCAGCGTCAGCAGGCCGAACAGCTGCACTCGCTCCAGCCGGGGGCCCTCCAGGGCCTCGTCGTCGTAGTAGGGCTTGCGGTTGGGGGCCAGCTCGAGCTCGGCGCCGACATCTTCGCGGGAGCGCTTCCCGAAGACGTTGATGGCGCCGTAGATGATCCACGCGATCGTCAACACGACGCCCAGGGCGAGCGCGAACCCCCAGGTGGCGACGGCCAGCATCAATGCTCTCCGCCCGACACGCAGTGCGGGCCTTCGGCCTCCTGGCCGGTGGTGTTGGTGCCGATCGAAGGTCCCTGGAAGATCGTTCCGGTGTCGATCGTGACGGTGCCCCCACTCACGTCCACGCCGAAGCGGTCCATGCCGCGCGGGGCGGGTCCGGCCTTCTTCTCACCGGCCCGGTTGTACTGGCTGCCGTGGCACGGGCACTCGAACCACTGCGAGCTGATGCACTCCGGTACCCGGCAGCCGAGGTGCGGGCACTTCTGGTACAGGGCGTTGATGCCGGCCCGCATCCCGACCAGCACGGCCTCGGGGTAGACGGCCTCGGCCCGCGGCAGCGCCCCGGCCGGGTACGAGGTCAGCCAGGTCCGAGCCTCGGGCACGTAGTAGAAGCCGCTGCCCTGGGCGATCCCGGTGTTGACATCCTCGAGCGACCCCGCGGAGATCTTGCCCCCGAAGCCGCCCTTCGGCGCGGCCCACAAGAAGCCGACCACGGCGGCGCCGAAGCCAGCCAGGCTGGCCACCGTCAGCCCGATCAGGCTGCGGTTGAAGAACTGGCGCCGGGTGACACCGATGGTCTCGGGGTCGGGAGGGACGTAGGGAACCGGAAGCTGTGGCGCCGACTTCTCGAGTGCACCGGGCTCGGCCTCCGCAACCCGCTCGAGCTCCCTGCCGGTCGGTGCGGGCGGCTCCTCGGCCTCCTCGTCGTCGCGGCCGGATCGGTCACGCCTGCGGGTCTCGCGCGACAGCCCGCCCTGACCTCGACGAGAGTCGTGCCGGCGGGCGGTGACCACGAACACGCCGACCGCCAGGAGCAATAGCACCACGGCGATGGCGACGATGGATCCGGCGTTCATCGGTGGTACCTCACAGCTCGAAGAAGATGCCGGACTTCCACGGGAGCACGAAGTTCTGCCCCGGTCCGCGGAAGAAGGAGCCGATGATGACGAGCACCGCCCAGAACATCAAGAAGATGGTGAACACGCTGATCGTGAACTTGCGGTCCTCCGGCTTGATGCTCGGATTGCGGTCCATGTAGGGGGCGAGGATCAGGAGGATCAGGCCCATCCCGGGAATCGTCACGCCGGCCACCATCGGGTGGAACATGGTCAGCAGCTCCTGGAGGCCCAGGAAGTACCACGGCGCCTTCGACGGGTTGGGCGTCAAGTTGGGGTTGGCGAGCTGCAGCAGTGGCGCGTTGACGAAGACCGAGAACACGAACGTGAAGGCCGTGCAGATCAGCGAGGCGACGAACTCGCCGGCCAGCAGGTGCGGCCAGGTGTGCACCTTGTCGATCGGGCTGGCCTTGACGTCCTGGATCGACCCGGACTTGACGACCGTCAACAGCCGCTGGGTGTGCCCGCCGGGGCCGGCTCCGATCGGGACGGCACCAGTCGTGGGGGCCGCGGGCGCGATCGTCGTCGCCCGTTCGGCCACGGCTACGGCGCCGGCGCCGGCGGCCGGGTCGGCCTCGCCACCCTCGGCCTTGGCCTTGGCGGCCCGGCTGCGCTCCAGCAGATGGGCCGGGATGCGTGACTCCGCGGGATCGGCCGCGGCGGGCTCGTCCGCCGGGGCGTCGACGGCGGGCTCGTCCGCGCCGCCCTTCTCGGCCTCCGCCTTGGCGCGGGCGGCTTCGGCCCGTTTGCGGAGGTGCTCTGGGATCTCGGTCATGTCACCGCCTCCCGCTCGGGCTGCTCATTACGGCCCCGATCTCCCGCCGTCGCTTCACGCCGAGGACCCGGTACGGGTGGATGGCAATCATCACAGCGGTCCTGAGATGCCGCCGTCTTTGCGGACCCGCCAGAAGTGCACGGCCATGAAGATCACGATGATGAACGGGAACATGAGCACGTGCAGCACGTACCAGCGCAGAAGCGTCTCGTTGCCGATCTCCTTGCCACCGAGCAACACGAACTTGACCTGGTCGCCGAAGACCGGTGTGTACCCGATCATGTTGGTGCCCACGGTGACGGCCCAGAGGGAGAGCTGGTCCCACGGCAGCAGGTAGCCGGTGAAGGAGAGCAGCAGCGTCAGGGTCAGCAGGATGACCCCGATGACCCAGTTGAACTCCCGAGGCGGCTTGTAGGCGCCGTGGTAGAAGACCCGCGCCATGTGGAGGAAGACCGATAGCACCATCAGGTGCGCGGCCCAGCGATGCATGTTGCGGACCAGTAGCCCGAACGTGACCCCGGTCTGCAGAGTGTAGATGTCGTTCCACGCCTGCGCCGCGGTCGGCCGGTAGAAGAACATCAGGAAGATGCCGGTGACGGTCAACAGGATGAAGAGGAAGAACGACAAGCCCCCGAGGCACAGCGTGTAGCTGACCTTGACGGCGTGGCGCTTCACCTTCACCGGGTGCAGGTGGTACAGCACCGAGTTCATCACGACGTAGGAGCGGTTCCGCGGGCTGTCGGTGTAGCCCTTCCGGAAGATCGAGCCCGGCCGGAAGATCGAGCTCCACGCCTGCGAGCCCTGGATCGAGTCGCCCAGCTTGGACATGCGCTCCTTCATGGAGGGTTTGGGCTGGTCGTCGATGGTCTTGGCCACGTCGCTCCCTCCGCTCAGAACCGCATGCCGTAGGCGTAGCCGTGGTTGTTGGTCCGGGCGTGGGTGTCGCCGGTAGCCGCCGGTTGGCCGACCTTGCCCATGATGATGACGCCGGTGGGGCAGCGGTCGACGCACAGCGCACACCTGGTGCAGACGTCGTCATCGATGATGAAGAGCACGTGGTCGGTCGGATCCTCGCCCGGCTGCTCGGTGTTGGCCGCCTCCGCGATGGCATCCGGCGTGACCATGTGGATGCACTTCCACGGGCAGATGTCGACACAGCCCTCGCACATGATGCACTCGGACTGGTCGATGTGGATGAACTGCTTCGGCTTGACCGCTTTGGTGAGGTACTCGGCGTCGACCTCGACCAGCTCGTACTCGCTGCTCCACTCCGGCATGGGTGGGTTGGCGTCGGTGCGGGCCACCGGTGATCAGCCCTTCCTGACCAGCGGTCGGCCGTAGGTGGAGGTGGCGAGCTCCGCGCTGGGCTTGACCTTGCCCCGCTTCTGCCACCACGAGAACAGGTACAGCTGCACGCCGAGCAGGGCGATGTAGATGCCGGCGGCGATGGCGTCGCCCACTTGCAGGTAGTTGATCTCGAACGGGAAGCTCCCGCCCAGCGACTCGGCCTGCAGGAGGTTGCCGGGCCCGTACACCTTCTTGTCCGTCCGCCAGCCCAGCCCGTTCTGCGCGTGGATGAGCCACTGGTGGGGGATCACGCCGTAGGCCATGAACATGGCGAAGTAGACGTAGACCGCCGCCAACATCCCCTCGCCCCAGGACATCGGCTTGCCGACCGGCCGACGCTTGCCGTAGTACACCGCGAACGCGATCAGCGCGACGAGCACCAGGATCGAGAAGATCAGCGCCTGGTTGAAGCCCGGCCAGTTGAGGATGTCGATGGCGAGCATGTCGTCGCTGGCGTTCCCTTCCTCTCACAGGCCGACTTCGTGAAACTGCTCACACGCTACTCGCGACCGCCCCTGATCGACCCAGGCGGGCCGTGCTGGACCGGTGCTCGACGCGTTCTTAGCACGCGGCCTCACGCCGTCCCGAAAGCCGGCTCGACCGGCCCTTTCGCCGCCTCCGCGCCCAGGTGGGGAAGATTGCCGGGCGGGCTTCGCGTCGCTCTAGTGTTCGGCGCCGAGACGCCCTGTCGAGCGTCGAAAGGACCGTCGTGACCGAGATCCCCGAGCATCTCCTCAAGCGATCCCGCGAACGTCGCGCCGCGCTGGGGCTGCCGACGGACGGCGGTAGCGAGGGGACGCCGGCGGAGGCCCCGCAGCCGGCCTCAGAAGCCGCGGGCGCGCTGCCGGCCACGAGCGGGACCGCCAGCCCGGCGCCGGCGGCCGCGGCCCCGGTCGGGCGCGCCGCACCTCCGGCCCCGGCCGTCGCTCCGCCGGCCCGGCCCGACCCGCCGTACGTGGCGGCCGCCAAGTCCCGCCGCCGGATCCCGTGGTGGGCGATGCCGGTGGTCGGTCTCCTGCCTCTCTGGGTGCTCATCTACGCGTGGGCGCTGAAGCCGTCGGAAGCGGTGGTGCAAGGCCCGCTCGGCGAGGGCGAAGAGGTCTACGCCAGCTGCGCCAGCTGCCACGGGAGCAGTGGCGGCGGCGGCGTAGGGCGGGCGCTCTCCAACGGCGAAGTGCTGGCCACGTTCCCGAAGTTCGAGGACCATGCCTCCCTCGTCTACACCGGCAGCGCGCCCTACGCCGGTGAGGTGTACGGCGATCCGAACCGCGAGGGTGGGCCCCACGTCGGAGGGTCCTTCAACGGCAGCTTCATGCCCCAGCAGGGCGAGAACTTCGGCGGTGCCCTCACCGACGCCGAGATCATCGCCGTCGTGTGCCACGAACGGTTCACGCTCGGCGGCGCCGACCCCCTCGATCCCGCCTACGCCCAGGAGTTCGCCGATTGGTGCGCCCCGGCCGCGCCCAAGTTCGAGGCGATCGAGAGCGGCGAGTCCACACTGGACGAAGAGGGCATCAGCACCGCTGCGAAGGTCTGACCCGCTGTGGCCGGACCCCGGACCTTCGAGGCCCTCGTCATCGGCGCAGGGCCGGCAGGCGCCGCCGCCGCGTACTGGCTGGCCCGCCACGGGCACGACGTGGCCCTGGTCGAACGCAAGACGTTTCCGAGGGAGAAGACCTGCGGCGACGGCCTGACGCCGAGGGCGGTCAAGAAGATCCAGGACATGGGCCTGGGCGAGGAGCTGACGAAGTACCACCGCTTCGACGGACTGCGTTGCACAGCGCAGGGCCGATCACTGGAGCTCCCCTGGCCCGAGCACCCCGTGTTCCCGCCGTACGGCTATGTGGTGCGCCGGAGGGAGCTCGACTGGATGGTGGCGCAGAACGCGGAGGTGGCCGGTGCCACCTTGTTGCAGGGGACCGACGCCATCGCTCCTGTGATCGATCGCGGCTTCGTGCGGGGGGCCCTGGTCGAATCGGCCGACGCCACCTCGCCCTATGAGCTCTGCGCCCGATACGTCGTCGTGGCCGACGGCGCCAACAGCCGGTTCGGCCGGGCCCTGGGTACCTTCCGGACCAAGGAGTGGCCCTACGGCACCGCCATCCGGACCTACTGGGAGTCGCCCCGCCACGACGAGCCCTGGATCGAATCCGCGCTCGACGTCGAGGACCGCAACGGGAATCCCCTTCCCGGCTACGGCTGGATCTTCCCGGTGGGCGACGGCACGGTCAACATCGGGGTAGGGCTGCTCTCGACGTTCCGCGACTTCAAGAGCGTCAACACCACCCACTTGCTCGACAGCTACGCCCACATGGTCGCCGACCGCTGGGAGATCGACGCCGCCCACCCCACCGCCCGTCCGGTCAGCGGGCGGATCCCCATGGGAGGTTCGGTGGGGCCGAAGCAGGGTCCGACGTACCTCGTCGTCGGGGACGCCGCCGGGTCGGTCAACCCGTTCAACGGCGAGGGCATCGACTACGCCTACGAGACGGCCCACATGGCGGCCGACGCCATCCACCAGGCGCTGGTGGAGCGCAACCCCCTCGCCCTGGCCGACTACCCCCGGCGGCTGCAGGCCGAGTACGGCCAGTACTTCAAGGTGGCCCGCCTGTTCGCCCGGATCATCGGGCGGCCGGCGCTGATGCGGGAGCTCACCCGGGTCGGCATGCACAGTCGCACGCTCATGGAGTGGGTGCTGCGGATCATGGCCAACCTCCTCCGTCCCGACGAGGTCGGCCCGGCCGAAGCCGCGTACCGCGCCGCGGCGGCCATCGTCCGCCTCGCCCCCGACGCCTGACGGGATTTCGCACTCGCGCTCTGCGACGCGCCTTTCCGATCTCAGCCCTCTCAGGCACATCACTCTCGTGTGCTCGACATCGATCGAAGGCTCACCGCGCTCGCCGCGTCACAGCACTGGCTGCTCACTCGCCGACAGGCTGCCGACGAGGGCCTCTCGTGGCACGCCCTCGACTCCCGGATCCGACGAGGGATCCTCGATGAGCCGGTGGCCGGCGTGCTGCGCGTGCGGGCGGCGCCGCCCACCGACGCGCAGGCGGTTGGCGACACTGGCTGGCGGTGGCCACGCGGTCGCGTCGCATCGTGCTGCCGCGGCGCTCCACCACCTTGACGGATTCGGATCGGGCCTGATCGAGGTCAGCGTTCCGAGGCCACGGCGACTCGAGCTGCCGCGGGTCGTCGTGCATCATGTCCAGGCGCCGCCACCCGAGGATCTCACCGTGATCGGCGGCATCCCGGTCACCGGTCTCGCTCGAACCCTCTGCGATCTCGGGACCGTCGTGGATGCCCACGCGGTGGAGCGGGCGCTGGACGACGCCCGCCGGCGGGGTACGAGCCTGCGCTGGCTCCGCGAGACCGCCGAACGCCTCCACCGACCGGGGCAGGCCGGTACCAAGACGCTGCTGCTCCTGCTCGACACCGTCGAGCAGGATCGCGGAGTGCGCGGCTCGTGGTTCGAGAAGCTGGTCGAGGAGTGCCTACGGTCGCCGGACCTGCCACCGCTCGTTCGTCAGCATCCTGTCCGCGACGCCACCGGCGCCTTGGCCGGCATCCTCGACCTGGCCTTCCCGACCATCCGGCTCGGCGTCGAGGCGCACAGTCGGCAGTTCCACTTTGGCCGTGATGCCGAGCACCGCGATGAGGATCGTGATCATCGCCTCGCCCGCTGTGGATGGGAGGTTCTCTACGTGGGCTGGCAGCTGGCCAAGCGTCCTGACGACGTCCTCGCGCTCGTGAGCGACACCGCCCGCCACCGCGCCCGCCTCGTCCAGACCGGCGAAGTGTGAGCAGAGACCGCGCATTTGCGCCGCGCATTTGCGCGCTCCTGCCGCGCACTTCGCGTTATGTCAGGCTGCGGTGAGGGACAGGGCGGCCTTGGCGGCCGCGGTGAGGACCTGGTCGATGACCGGGTCGTCGTGGGCCAGGCCGGGGAAGGCCACCTCGTAGGGGCCGGGGGCGAGGGCGACACCGTGCGCCAGCAGGGCGTGGAAGAAGGCGGCGTAGGCGGCTTCGTCAGTCGTGCGGGCGGTGTCGTAGTCGACGGCCGGAATGCGGCTGAAGTGCAGGCCGAGGAGTGGCCCCACCACGGGAACGGAGGCGGGCACGCCCGCACCGGCGAGCGCCTCGCCGAGACCCACCGCCAGGCGGGCGGCCCTATGGCTGAGCTCCCGGTAGACGCCGTCGTCCAGCGTGTCCAATACCGCCAGCCCGGCCGCCGTCGCCAGCGGGTTCCCGGACAGCGTTCCAGCCTGGTACACGGGACCGAGGGGCGCCAACGAGGCCATGACCTCGGCGCGGCCGCCGAAGGCGCCGATCGGCAGGCCGCCGCCGATGACCTTGCCGAAGCAGGTCAGGTCCGGTCGCACGTCGTAGGCCGCCTGCGCACCGCCCGGGCCGAGGCGGAAGCCGGTGATGACCTCGTCGAAGATCAAGAGCGCCCCGGCGCGGTCGCAGGCCGCGCGAAGGCCGGCGAGGAAGCCGGCGGTCGGCGGGACCAGTCCCATGTTGGCCGCGACCGGCTCGACCACCACGCAAGCGACGTCGTCGCCCACGGCCGGCACGACGTTGTACGGCGCCACGATGGTCTGGCTGACCGCGGCCTCCGTCACGCCGGCCGAGCCGGACAAGCCGAGAGTGGCCACGCCACTGCCCCCGGCGGCAAGCAGCGCGTCGCCGTGGCCGTGGTAGTTGCCGGCGAACTTGATGACCTTCGGCCGCCCGGTGACCCCGCGCGCCAGGCGCAGGGCCGACATCGTGGCCTCGGTGCCGCTGTTGACCAGGCGCACCTGCTCGCACGAGGGGACCCGCTCGCAGATGGCCTCGGCCAGCTTCATCTCCCGAGCCGTCGGCGCGCCGTACGACGTTCCGGCGGCCGCAGCAGCGGTGATCGCCTCGACCACCTTCGGATGGGCGTGGCCGAGGATGATGGCGCCGTAGCTCTGGACCAGGTCGATGTAGCGCCGTCCTTCGGCGTCCCACACGTATGGCCCCTCGGCCCGAGCCACGAAGTAGGGCGTGCCGCCGACGGAGCGGAAGGCCCGCACCGGCGAGCTCACCCCGCCGGGGATCACCCGCTGGGACCGCTCGAACAGCGCGTCGTTCGAGGCCAGCCCCAGGCCCGCGCAGGTCACGGGGGCGCAACCAGCCGACGGGCACCGCCGCGGATCGCAGAACGGGATCGCCACGGTGCTCAGGACAGCGACTCGGCCAGCTCGCGCGCCAGGTAGGTGAGGATGATGTCAGCGCCGGCCCGCTTGATGGCCGTCAGCTGCTCGAGGGCGACAGCGGGGCCGTCGATCCATCCGTTGGCTGCCGCCGCCTTGATCATGGCGTACTCGCCGCTCACGTGGTACGCCGCGACGGGCACGTCGACCCGCGCCCGGACCTCCGCTATGACGTCGAGGTACGCGAGGGCCGGCTTGACCATGACGATGTCGGCGCCTTGGGCGAGGTCCGCGCTGACCTCGACCAGCGCCTCCCGAGCGTTGCGGGCGTCCTGCTGGTAGCTCTTGCGATCACCCCCGTCGGCGATGTGCACGTCGACCGCATCGCGGAACGGCCCGTACAACGCCGACGCATACTTGGCCGAGTAGGCAAGGATGGCCACGTCGCTGTGGCCGGCCTGGTCGAGCGCCTGGCGGATCGCTTCCACCTGCCCGTCCATCATCCCACTGGGGGCCACCACGTGCGCCCCGGCGTCGGCCTGGGCCACGGCGGCACGGGCGTAGAGCACGATGGTGGCGTCGTTGTCGACCTCACCGGTGGCGGTCAGCACACCGCAGTGACCGTGGTCGGTGTACTCGTCGAGGCAGCAGTCGGCCATGACGACGACCTCGTCCCCCAGCTCGTTGCGTATGTCCTGCAGCGCGAGCTGGACGATTCCCTCCGGGTTCCAGGCCTCCGATCCCTCGTGGTCCTTCCGGGCCGGGACGCCGAAGAGGATGACGGCGGGCACGCCGAGCGCGGCCAGCTCGCTCACCTCCTTGCGCAGGCTCTCCCGGGTGTGCTGGACGACGTCGGGCAGCGAGGCGATGGGCTGCGGCTCCTCGATCCCCTCCCGCACGAACAACGGCGCGACGAGGTCGTCCGCCGTCAGCTTCGTCTGGGCCACGAGACGCCGCATCGCAGCCGATGACCGCAGGCGGCGGGGGCGCTGGTGGGGGAAGGTCACGGCGGCCGATGCTACTGGCGGGCCTGCACGGCGCCCTCGAGCGCCGCCAACGTCACCTCGGCCAGCGACGTCACCACCAGATCCGCAGCCGCGATGTCATGAGCCAGCGTGAGCGGTCCTGGGCAGGCCACCGTGAACAGACCGGCGGCGACGGCCGACGCCACTCCGGCGTTCGAGTCCTCGAAGGCCACGGATCGGGACGGGCGAGCGCCGAGCCGGGCGCAGGCGGCGAGGAACGGCTCGGGGTGAGGCTTGCCGGACCCGACGCGATCGATCGTGGTGATGGCGACGAAATGGGTGAGCAGGCCGAGCCGCTCGAGCACGCCCTCGACCCAGCCCGAGTCCGAATTGGACGCGACGGCGAGCGGTATGCCCGCGCCGGAAGCGGCGGCGATCAGCTCCGCCACGCCTGGCCGGACGACCAGCGCCGCCAGGAGCTGGTCGTGGTAGTGCAGCTTCGATGCGAGCGCAGCGGCGGAGTCGATCCCACCACCGGCCTCTGCCGCGAGCTCGGTGACCCACCCCGGCGACCACGCCTGGCCGACGACATGCGCCCACCGCTCGACCGGATAGTCCAGTCCATGGTCCGCCCAGACCCGGCGGATGGCGTCGTACTCGACCGACTCGGTGTCGGCGATCGTGCCGTCGAGGTCGAACACGAACGCTTCGACGACGGAGCCGGCCGTGCTCATGCCAGCGCCGCCACCGTGGCCTCGACCAGGCCCTCCAGCGAGTGCGGCTCGGCGACCGCGGCCACCGAGAGCCCCGCGCGCTCCGCGACGCCCGCGGTGACCGGTCCGATCGCCACCACCACCGGTGGAACGGCGGCGGGGCCGGCACTGCGGAGGTAGCCCTCGACGGTCGAGCCGGACGTGAAGGCGATGGCGTCCGCTCCGGCCGCCGCGTCGAGGGCCGCCGCGTCCGGAGTGGTCGGCACCGTGCGGTAGGCCACGACGGCGGTGACCTCCCAACCCTTCGACCGCAACCCCTCGACGAGCACCGGGCGGGCCGCCTCGGCCTGGGCGACGAGCACGCGGCCGATGCGATCGACCGGCGCCGTCGGGAAAGCGTCCACCAAGCCCTCGGCGACGAAGCGGTCCGGCACGAGCGCCGGGCGGATGCCGTGACGAGCGAGCGTCTCCGCCGTGCCGGGCCCGACCGCCGCCCACGCCAGGGCGTGGGCCGCGGCGCGCCCACCGGCGGCGGAGACTGCCCGATCGGCGCCGTTGGGCGAGGTCACCACCACCCAGTCCCACAGCCCGCCCAGCGCGTGGCGCAGGGCCTCACCACCGCCCATCGGGTCGGCGATGGCGAAGGTCGGGATCTCGATTACCACTGCGCCCTCGGCTTCCAGCCGCGCTCGCAGCCGTCCCGCCTGCTCGGGCGCCCGAGCGATGACGACCTGGCGCCCGGTCAGCCTCCCCCCCACGTCCGAGGCCTCAGGCGCCGACAGCCTGGCGGGCGAATCCGGCAGCCTCCGCCGCCCACTGGGCCGCGTCCACGCTGGTGCCCTCGTGGACCCCTTCGTATATGCCGTCCGGGCCGGCGAGGAACGTGCGCATCCGCAAGCCGTCGGCCTCATCGACCACCGCGTACGCACCGACCGGGAGCGAGCACCCCGACCCGAGCTCGGCCAGGAACGCCCGCTCGCATTCCACGGCCAGGCGCGTCGGCTCGTCGTCGATGGACGCGAGCCGGCCGAGCGTGTCGACGTCGCCGGTCGCGCACTCGACGGCAACCGCGCCCTGCCCGACCTGGGGCACCATGACCTCGACGGCCATCGCGTCGACGGCGGTAGTCGCGGCCAGCTCGTCGCTGATCCCCAGCACCTCGAGGGCCGCCATCGCCATCACGATCGCCCCTTTCTCCGGCACCTTGCCGAGGCGGGTGTGGATGTTGCCCCTCAGCTCGATGAACTGGAGGTCGGGGCGCCGTGCCGCCAGCTGGGCTCTCCGTCTCACCGACCCAGTGGCCACCGTCGCACCCTCGGCCAGATCGTTGAACATGCAACCGATGAGGGCGTCCCGGGGATCGCGACGCGAGGTCAGCGCGCCGATCACCAGCCCTGGTGTCGGGGTGGAGGGGAGGTCCTTGGCCGAGTGCACGGCGAGGTCGGCCCTGCCGTCGAGCACCGCCTGCTGGACCTCCTTCACGAACACGCCCTGCCCTCCGATGGTGTGGAGAGGTACGTCGGTACGCCGGTCGCCGGTGGTCTCGACCAGCACGAGCTCGACGGCCATCTCGGGGTGCGCCACCTGCAGCCGGGCGCCTACCTGCTCCGCCTGGGTACGGGCCTGGGCGCTCCCCCTGGTGGCGATGCGCAGGGTTGCCACGTCAGGGCAGGTCGAACAGGTCGCGCAGCGCGCCAGCGTTGCGCTCGCCCCGCGGGGTCCCGGCGTCCTCCTTGAGGCGCACGGTCGGCGGGCGCAGCAGCTTGGCGATGAGGCCTCGGGTCAGGGCCTCGACCGCCTCGCGCTCCTTGGGCTCGAGCTCGGAGAGCCGTCGCTGGAAGCGTGCCACCTCGGCCTGACGGACGTGCTCGGCCCGGTCGTGGAGGGCTCCCAAGATGGGCGCCACCTCGCGTGCGGACGCGTCGTCGAGATAGCGATCCACCTCCTCGGCCACGATCTCCCGGACCCGCTCGGCTTCCCCGGCTCGCGCCTGCCGCCCGCGGTCGGCCCAGTCGCGCAGATCCTCCAGGTCGAGCAACGTGAGGCCGGGCAGCGTGCCGGCACTGGACTCGACATCACGGGGAACCGCGATGTCGAGCACGAGCAGCGGCCGGGCGAAGCGGCGGGCGACGACGGAGGACATGAGCTCGTGGTCGACGACGGGCATCTCGGCCCCGGTGCAGGTGAGGACGACGTCGGCCGCGGCCATCTCCTCGTCCAGCTTGGACATCGGCACGACCCGCCCGCCGACCCGCTCGGCCAGGCCCGAGCCCCGGTCGGCACGGCGGTTGACCACCACGATCTCGCCGACGCCATGCGCCGCCAGGGCGACGGCGGCACCCTCGCCGACCTCTCCGGCTCCGACCACGACCACCCTCGCCCGGCTCAACGACCCGAGCCGTTCCTCGGCCATCTCCACCGCGGCGTGCGAGACCGACGCCGTCCCCCGTCCGATGCCCGTCTCGGACCGGGCCCGCTTGCCGACCTCGACCGCGCGACGGAAGAGCAGGTTGAGCGCGGCCCGGGTAGTGCCTTCGCGCTGGGCCGACATCCACGCGTCGCGCACCTGGCCCAGGATCTCCGACTCGCCCAGGACGGCTGAACGCAGGCCCGCTGCGACCTCGAAGAGGTGGGTGGCGGCTTCCTCGTCGTACTGGCTGACCAGGTGCAGCGCCAGCTCCTCCGGGGCCAGTCCGGCGAGCGAGCAGAAGAAGTCCCGGATGTCGCCGTAGGCGCCGTGAAAGCGCTCGGTGGCGGCGTAGACCTCGGTCCGGTTGCAGGTGGACAGAAGGACGACCTCGGAGAGGTTGGGCCGCATGCGCAGATCGTGAAGAGCCTTCGGGCGACCCTCAGCGCTGAGCGTGACCCGTTCCAGCACCGACAGCGGCGCGGTGCGGTGGCTCAGTCCGATCACGACGATGGCCACGCCAGCACCTCCTTCGCTTGCCGGTACGGGATCACACTAGGGGTCGGTTCCAACGTTCCCGAACTCGCTGAGGCACGACGGCCGTGCTCCTCGTCCGCCGGGAACCTACGCACTGGCGGGGTGGTCGGGCGCGGCGTCCTCGACCAGGGCCGTCACCGGAGCGAGGGATCGGCGACGCTGGTAGAAGCTCAGGATCTGGAGCTCGACGGCCAGATCGACCTTGCGGACGGTGACACCGCGCGGGACGTTGAGGATGTGCGGCGCGAAGTTCAGGATCGCCGTGACCCCGGCGCCGACCAAGCGATCGGCCGCCTCCTGCGCCGCGGCGGCCGGTGTGGCGATGACGCCGATCGAGTCGCCGGCACCGACCAGTTCGGGCAGGTCGTCCAGATGGCGGACGGGCACCCGGCCGATCATGGTGCCCACCTTGGCCGGATCGACGTCGACCACGGCGGCGACCGGAAACCCCCGCTCGTCGAACCCGGCGTAGTTGGCCAGCGCCTGGCCGAGGTTGCCGGCGCCCACGATGACGACGGGCCAGTCGTGGGTCAATCCGAGCTCGCGGCTCATCTGGTAGGTGAGGTAGTCCACCTCGTAGCCCACGCCACGGGTGCCGTACGAGCCCAGGTACGACAGGTCCTTGCGGACCTTGGCGGCGTTGACCCCGGCCAGCTCGGCCAGCCGCTCGGACGACACGCTGGCCACGCGGTCGGCGGCCAGGTCGTAGAGGATCCTGAGATACACCGGGAGCCGGGCCACCGTCGCTTCAGGGATCCGCCGTCGCCCGGGTTCGGTCACGGCCGCAGGCTAGGCACCACGTGCATTCGTTCACAAGGCACCCACGACCCGCTCTACGCTGCCGGGAATGGCGAGCGCACCGTGGACGTGCCGGTGATCGGTCGGCGACGGCAGCCGTGACCGTCGACGCCGCCTTGGCGGCCACGGCGACGCTCGTCGCCACCGCCTTCGCCGCCGCCACCCTCGAGCGATGGCTGCTCCGCCGCCGGCCGCACGAGCTGGCGTGGACGATCTCGCTGGTCATGTTCGCGGCCGCGTCCGCCGCCTTCTGGGTGGCCGAGGCGGGCGGATGGACCAGCCGCGGCTTCCGGACCTTCTACCTGTTCGGCGCCATCCTCAACGTGCCGTGGCTCGCCCTCGGAACCGTGTACCTGCTGGCCGGGCGCCGGCTGGCCGATGGCGTCCGGTGGGGCTTGGTGCTGGCGTCCGGCTTCGCCGCCGGGGTGATGGTCATGACGACCATGCGCGCCGCCCTGCCCGTGGACGAGCTGCCCGAGGGCCGAGAGCTGTTCGATCCTCTCCCCCGCATCCTGGCCGCGGTCGGCTCCGGCGTGGCGGCCTTCGTCATCGTCGCGGGCGCTCTGTGGTCGGCCTGGCGCCTCGGGCGGGACCGCGGTGTCGGTCCCGGAGCGGGGGGCGACACCGCTCCACCGCGACGGCTGGCCCTCGGCAACGTCGTCATCGCGGCGGGAACGATCGTCCTGTCGGCCAGCGGCACCCTGGCCGGACGACTCGGCAAGGACACCGCCTTCGCGGTGACGCTCGTGACCGGCGTGGTGATCCTGTTCTGCGGGTTCCTGATCGCCACGCCTCCCTTACGCCGCCACATGTCGGCACTGCGCTAACGGAGCGCTCGGCGAAGGACCTTTCCGGACAGGTTGCGGGGGAGCTCGTCGACGAACAGCACCTTCGTCGGGCACTTGTAGCGGGCCATCTGATCCCTGCAGTGGGAGATCACCGCCTCTTCGTCGAGGCGCACACCGGGCTCGGTCACGACGTAGGCCTTGACCGCCTCGCCGGTGTGGGGGTGCGCCACGCCGATCACGGCCACGTCGGCGACGCCGGGCATCTCGGCGACGATCTCCTCGACCTCGGCGGGGAACACGTTGAAGCCGGACACGATGATGAGGTCCTTGGCTCGGTCGACCAGCCAGAGGTAGCCGTCCTCGTCGCTGACCGCGATGTCGCCGGTGCGCAGCCAGCCGTCCTCGGTGAGGACGCGTCCGGTCGCTTCGGGGTTGTTCCAGTAGCCGCGGAAGACGTTGGCGCCCCGGACCCAGATCTCTCCGGGGTCGCCGGCGAGTGCATCCCCGCCGTCGGCGTCCACCAGGCGCAGCTCCAGATCGACGACCACCTTGCCCACCGAGCCCGGACGGGGGTCGATGCCGGAGGAGGTGGTGACGACCGGCGAGGCCTCGGTCAGGCCGTAGCCCTCGCGCAGCACCAGACCGCAACGCTCCCGCATCGTCACTGCGACGTGCTCGGGCAGCCGCGACGCACCGGTGGTGGCGATCCGCACCTGGCGCAGCGGACCCAGGTCTTCGGCCGGGAGCTGGGACCAGGCCACCCACATCGGCGGGGCGCCGGGGATGACGGTGACACCGCGATCGCGCACCGAGTCCAGTGCGGTGGCCGGATCGAAGCGTTGGACCAACACCACGCTGGCCCCGATCTCCAGCGTGAGCAGCAGCACCACGGTCAAGCCCATGATGTGGTTCAGCGGGAGCACGCCGAACACCACGTCGTCGTGGCTCAGGCGATCGGGCCCGGTGGCCCGGATCTGGCCCAGGTTGGCCACGAGGTTGCCGTGGGACAACATGGCGGCCACCGACGCACCTGCCGTCCCGCTCGTGAACATCAGGAGCGCGAGAGCATCGTCGGCCAGATCGATGGTCGGCGCGGGCTCGCCGGTCACGAGCTCATCGAAGGTGTGGGCGCCATCCAGGTCGTGACCCGGGACCGCCACCACCGTCGCGATGGCTCCGGTCACGGACGGATGGATGGCCTGCCAGGCCTGCGATGCCATCGGACCCACCACCGCCGCCGACGGCGTCACCTCGGAGAGCTGGCGTTCCAACTCGGGTGCGGGGCTGGTCGGATTGAGCGGGACGGCCGCCGCTCCGAGGCCCACTGTCGCCAGCAGCGCGACCGCGAAGTACGGGTCGTTGCCGCACAGGAGCGCCACACGGTCGCCCTCGCCGATGCCGAGGCGCTGGAACGCACCGCGAAGGCCGGCCGTCCGCTCGCGGAGCTCGCCGTAGGTCATGGTCCGACCCTGGCTGATCAGCGCAGGCGCGTCGTCGGGATGAGCGTCGATGATCGAAGCGAGGTTCACCATGATGGGTGCGACCGACGCCGTCCCCGGAACGCCGGCGGCGGCACTCTAGAGCAGGCCGTAGCGCACCACTCAGCCCATCAGCACGAGGCTGGCGACACCGGCCACCACGATGGCCACCAGGAGCAGAGCCAGTGCCAGCGTCGTGGCGGGGCGCACGGCGGCCAGGATAGTTCCCGCCGTTCTAACGCCCGCCGTCGCGACCGCCCCGGAGCGCCACCGGCACTGTCATCCCGGCCTGCTCGCTCTTGTCGGCGGTGGTGAGCGTGATCTCGTCGCCCGGACCGAGACCTAGCTCGTCGGCAGCCGAGCTCCGCATCTGGGCCACCGCCATCAGCCCGTAGGAATCGAGCACCAAGCCGATCGCCCCCGTCCCGATCTCGTCGAAGGAGGTGACCAGGCGGGCCGTGCGCACGTTGTCCCCCCAGGTCAGGCGCACCACCTCTCCCCAGCCGCTGAGGTCCTCCGGCCCGACGTTGAGTTGCGCGTTGCCGAACCGGTCCACCCACAGCACCTCGGCCACCAGCGCGCCCCTCTCCTCGCGCGGGACCGGGATGACCCCGGGCACCAGGGAGGCCGGCTCGACGCTGGGCCCGAAGGCCTCCAGCGACACGCCGTTGCAGAGGTGGGCGGTGACCGGCGCGAAGACGTCCCGGCCCGCGAAGGTGCCTCCGGGAGAGGCCAGGTGGTACGCGGGGTCGGTCAGCTCGACGGCTCGGCCAGGTCCACCGGCCATCGCGACGGCCGGAGCGATCAGGCCGTTGTCAGGCGCCACCACGACGCCGGCCCCGCTCGCCACTTCGACCGCCACCGCCCGCCGGGCGGTGCCGACGCCGGGATCGACCACGGCCATGACCACCCCCGCCGGCACGTACTGGATGCAGCGGGCCAACGCGAGAGACCCGGCCCGGATGTCGTGGGGCGGGATGTCGTGAGTGAGGTCGATCACGGTGGCGTGCGGGGCAAGGTCGCGGATGACCGCCTTGACCAGACCGACGAACTCGTCGCTCGTGCCGTAGTCCGAGAGGAAGCTGACGGTGTCGAAGCCGGCCATCGCCGCTCACGCTAATGGCGGGTGGCGTCGGTGGAAGGGGAAGCGCGCAGCCCTACACTTGTTCGTGCCAGAAGGGGAGTAACCCAGCTACTGCACCACCGCCATCACGGCCTTCGGGCCCGGGGGTGCCGGCCTGAGAGGGCGGGTGAGACCGGAGGCTCCAACCGATTCCGTTCGAAAGGAGCACCTCGAGCCAATGCGTGGATTCCTCCGCCTCGGAAGGGTCACCGGCATCCCGGTGTCCGTCCACTGGACGCTGGCCGTCATCGCCTGGTTCCTCGGCATGGGGCTGGCCACCGGAGCCCTCCCGGCCAGCGTGCCGGACGCCAGCACGGCCGCCTACTGGACCACTGCCTCGGTCGGCGTGGTCGCCTTCTTCCTGTCGATCCTCGCCCACGAGCTGTCGCACGCGCTCGTCGCGCGGCGGTTCGGCGTCGACACCAACGGCATCGAGCTGTGGCTGCTCGGTGGGATGGCCCGCCTCAACCGCGACTCCCCCTCGCCGAAGGCCGACGGGCTGATCGCAGCCGCTGGCCCGGCCGCCAGCCTGGTCATCGCAGGTGTGTTCATCGGCGGTGCCTTCGGTCTCGATGCCCTCGGGACGTCGCCCCTCGCGATCGCGCTGGTCGGTTGGCTCGGCGTCGTCAACCTGGTCATCGCCGTGTTCAACCTGCTGCCCGGAGCGCCGCTGGACGGCGGCCGCATCCTGCGGGCGGTGCGCTGGGCCCGCCACCACGATCGGCTCCGCGCCACGACTGAGGCCGCGCAGGCCGGCCAAATCCTCGGCTGGGCCATCGTCATCCTCGGCCTGTGGATGATGCTGAGAGGCTGGGGCGGCTTCTTCCTCCCCCTGACGGGCGGCTTCCTGATCATCAGCGCCAGGGCCGAGCAGCTGGCCGCCGTGACCGAGTCCCGGCTGTCCGGTGTCACGGTGGCCGACGTGACCTGGTACGGCGTGGCCGAGGCCGCCGCCGACACCGACGCCGAGACCATGCTCGGTCAGCGGGGTCGCCTAGGCGCGCCGCGCGTCGTCGCGGTGCAAGACGGCCGGGGCGGCCTGACCGGCCTGGTGGCCGAGGACCAGCTCTGGCTGGTTCCCGAGCACCAGCGGCCCATCACCCGCCTCGCTCAGCTCATGGTGCCCTTCAGCCGGATGGCACGGGCCGAGCCACACGAGGCACTGGCGCCGGTGCTCGCCCGGGTCACCTCGGAGCAGTCCTCCTTCATCACGGTCTGGCGCGATGACCGCCTGGTGGGCGTCGTGACCCGCGAAGCCCTGCAGCGCCGGCTGCAATCGCTCCCCGCGTAGCGAGAGACCCACCGAGCGGTACCAGCCCTGCCGCGCTCGATCGAGGACCGCCGCCCGAGAACCGCACGTAGGAGCGCAGCCAGCACGAGTAGGAGCCGATCGAAGCGAAGCGGAGGGTGCCAGGCCCGGTGCGTCCGGCTTGGCCGGCGCACCGCAACGTGGCCTGAGGCATTGCCGAAGCGAAGCGAGTAGATGGCATGTGGGGGTCTCCTCGGCGTCAGGCGCAGCAGGATGCTGTGCGCCAAAAGTGTTAGGAGCTCGAGGAGGCCCCGATGACGATCGTAGGTGGAT
>DASTFY010000064.1:0-3965 GCA_035719525.1 Acidimicrobiales bacterium | reverse complement strand
GGGGGGCGCCGGGGCGCAGGAACCACCGGCGCCGACCCCGTTGCCGGCCGAGTCCGGGGCGGGCCGGCGGGTGATCTACGACATGGGCGCCATGCACGTGTGGCTGGTCGAGGCGGACGGCACCGTCGCCCGCGACTACCCCGTCTCGGGCCACAAGGCTCGCAAGCAGCCCGGCACGGGCGAGTTCTGGGTCTATTCCAAGTCGCGCCACACCGGCGTGGCCAACAGCCCGACGCGCATGGAGTTCATGGTGCGCTTCGCCTATGGCAACAGCACGGGGACGTCGATCGGCTTCCACAGCATCCCGACCAAGCACGGCCAGCCGATCCAGAGCGTCGGCCAACTCGGTACGTCCCTGTCGGCCGGTTGCGTGCGCCAGTCCTACGACGATGCCCAGTTCCTGTTCGACTGGGCGCCGGAGGGAACGAAGGTCTACGTCGTCGACACCTCGGGGCGGGTGCCGCCGGCGCGGGCAGGCGCGTTCCCGACCGGCATGCGCCCGATGACGCCGATCGAACGGCTCATGTCCATGCCCCTGCTGCTCACCGCACCACTCGCGCAGTAGACGCAGGTTCAGGGACGCACGATGGCCGAGAGCATGGCCTGGAACTTGGCCTGGGTCTCGGCCAGCTCGGCGTGCGGGTCGCTGTCGGCCACGATGCCCCCGCCGGCGAACAGGCGGGCCCTCACGCCCTCGATCTCCGCGCAGCGGATGGCCACGGCCCAGGTGCCGTTGCCCTCGGCATCGACCCAGCCCACGGCCCCGCCGTAGCGGCCCCGGTCGAAGCCTTCGACGGCCGCGATCAGCTCCAGCGCTTCGGCGCGCGGGTGGCCCCCGAGCGCCGGCGTCGGAGAAAGGGCCTCGACGAGCTCCAACACGTTGGGTGCGGGCGAGGACAGCCGCCCCTCGATCAGGGTGCCCAGGTGCTGCACGTTGGCCACGGTCACGATCGAGGGCTCGGCCTCCCAGTCCAGGTAGCTGCACCAGGGCAGGAGCGTCTCGTGGACGACGTCGATGACGACCCGGTGCTCCACCTGGTCCTTGGTCGACGCGATGAGCGCCGCCGCCAGACGGGCGTCCCCCGACGGATCACCGGTGCGCGGCGCGGTGCCGGCCAACGGATGGGACCGGACGACATCGCCGTGCCGGGCGACCAGCAGCTCGGGCGAGGCGCCCACGAAGCCGCCGATGGAGTACCGGTAGCTCGATCCGAACGTGGCCCGCAGCCGCAAAAGGATGGCGTGGACATCAAGGGGTTGGTCGGCCTCGACCAGGACGTCGCGGGCGATGACCACCTTGGTGAGGCGCCCCGCCCGCACCGCGTCGCGTCCGGCGACGACGGCAGCCAGATAGGTCGCGACGGGCACGCCGGGGCACACCGCGAACGATCCTGCGGTCGGGGGCGGGACCGGCGGCGGTTCCAGGTCGGCCTCGACGTCGCCGACGGTGGTGAGCCAGCGCTCCCCGTCGGGTCCCTTGCCGATGACGACGGCCGGTATGACCAACTCCGACCGGCACCCGGGCCGGAACGGCCGGACACCGATCGCGACGGGACCGCAGCCCGGTTGACCGACGTCGTCGTCGCGCTCTATCGCCGCCAGGGCGGCGGGCGCCTCGGCGAAGCTCACCCGGGCGGCCTCGCCTCGGCCGGCCAGCCCGACGCCGTCGCGCACGAACAGGAAGCCGTCGCCGCGGGCGAAGCCGTTGAGATCGACGTCCCGACCGAGCGGACGGGTGACGGCCTTCATCGGCGCCCCGGGAACGGCAGGGGCGGCGAGCCCGCAGGGCTCAGCCGGGTGGCCGTGATCAGCTGGGTGATCCCGCCCGAGAGCAGGTGGCGCTGGACGGTGGTGAAGCCGGCCTGGCGTAGCCGGTCCAACATCTCGGCCGGTGCGGGCAGGTAGGCGACGCTCCTGGGCAGGTACCGGTAGGCGGCGGGATCGGAGAGGAGGCCGCCGATCAGCGGCACCACCTTGCCGAAGTACCACCCGTGGCCCCATCGCAGCACCGGATTGGGAGGGGTGGCGACGTCCAGGAGGGCGATGCGGCCCCCCGGTCGGAGCACTCGCGCCAGCTCGTCGAAGAACGCGCCGAGCTCCACCAGGTTCCGCAGGGCGAACCCACACGTTGCGCCGTCCACGGCCCCGTCGGGGAACGGGAGCCGGAGGATGTCGGCCTGCATCCGTGGCGCGCCGCTGCGATCGGCGTGCAGCATCCCGAAGGAGAGGTCGACAGATAACGGCCGGAGGTGCTGGCGAGCGAGCTCGACGCACAGGTCCCCCGTGCCCGAGGCCAGGTCGGCGACCAGTGAGCGGGGCGAGAGGCCGAGCGACCGCACTGCGATCCGCCGCCAGCGCACGTCCAGACGGAATGTCATCAGACGGTTGACCAGGTCGTACCGGGGGGCGATGGCGTCGAACATCTGCCGGACGGCGCGCACCTTCTCCTCACCCTCGGGTAGGGCGTCCGTCTGGGATCCGCTCGGCCGTTCCACGCTGGCGGAGTCTGCTCGCCGGGCGGGACCGGATGCCAGACTGCGGCCATGATCGACTTCTCGTTCCCGCCGGAGGTGGAGGAGACTCGCCTCAAGGTCCGCCAGCTCATGGACGATGTCGTCCGCCCGGAGTGGGAGGCCATCGACCAGGGGCAGCGGAGCGAGGTGGTCAAGGCGATCGTGAAGCTGCGCCGGATCGCCCGGGAGGACTGGGGCATCTGGCTACCCCACATGCCCCCTGAATGGGGCGGGATGGGCCTCGGGCCTACCGCGATGGCCGCCGTGTCAGCCGAGGCGGCCAAGGTCGGGATCGGTCCGTACGTCATCAACGCGCAAGCCCCCGACGAGGGGAACCAGCACACCCTGGAGCACTGGGGGACGCCGGAGCAGAAGGAGAAGTACCTGCGGCCGCTGTGCGAGGGCACGGCGCGCTCGTGTTTCGCGATGACCGAGCCCGAGGTGGCCGGCTCGGATCCCACCCTCATCCAGACCCTTGCCTACCGCGACGGTGAGGAGTGGGTCATCAACGGGCACAAGTGGTTCATCTCCGGCGCCAAGGGGGCGCAGTTCGCCATCCTCCTCGCCCGAACGGAGGAGGATCCCGAGATCCCTCAGGCCGCCAACACCGCCTTCCTGGTCGACCTGCCCAGCCCGGGATGGACCGCAGTGCGCGACATCGAGACGATGAGCGGGTCGCACAACCACTGCGAGATCGTCATCGAGGACCTGCGCGTGCCTCACGCCAACCTGCTCGGCGGCCAGGGCCAGGGGCACCTGCTCGGCCAGTACCGCCTGGGACCGGCGCGGCTGGCCCATTGCATGCGCTGGATCGGCCAGGCCGAGATCGCGCTCGACATGATGGTGAAGCGGGCGCTGGAGCGCTACAGCCACGGTTCCTACCTGGCCGAGAAGCAGGGCATCCAGTGGTTGATCGCCGACTCGGCCATGGAGATGTACCAGTGCAAGCTGATGGTGCTCCACGCCGCCTACCGAATCGAGCACAAGCTGGACTTCACGGCCGAGGTCTCGATGGCCAAGCACTTCGTGGCCAACAGCCTTTGGCGCATCCTCGACCGGGCGATCCAGGTGCACGGAGCGCTGGGTTACTCCACTGATACGCCGCTGGCCGACATGCTCAAGCAGGCCCGCTGGGCCCGTTTCGCCGACGGCGCGGACGAGATCCACCAGATGCGCATCGCCCAGCGCACCATCGCCGCCTACAAGGACCACGGGAGCACGAGGGTGGCCACGGGCGACCTGCCCCTCTGATCGCGCGTTCCGTCGCGTCAGGCGGCGCCGTAGGCGTTGCAGGCCATCCAGGTCACGAGGTGCTGTGGTGACGCGTCGCGCTCGATCTGCTGGCGGGCCTCGTGCAGCGCGGCCGCCATCGTGGCCCCGCCGACCAGGGACGCATGGACGGCGCGCATGAGCGGCACCGCCTGCTCGTCGGGCAGGGTCACCACGCTGGCC
>DASTFY010000063.1:0-6953 GCA_035719525.1 Acidimicrobiales bacterium | reverse complement strand
TAGTCTCCGAGTCCTGTGGCGCGGTGGTCGGGATCACCCGCCACAGCGCAGCGGTCCCGTCCTCGTTCGTGAACGCCTGGCTCACGAACTGCACGCCTTCGTCGGCCTGGATGGCGTCGGTCACCCCTTGGAGGTCGGCGTCGGCGAAGCCCTGCGGCAGCTCGCTGGCCAGCACGAGTGGACCGTTGAACCCGGGGCCGAAGCCTTCGGCCAGCAGGTCGTAGGCCTGGCGGGTAGTGGTGTCCTCGGGGTAGTTGCCCTCGTCCGAGAAGCCGAGACGGAGGCTGAGGATGGGCACGGCCAGGAGGAGCAGGACCACGGTGCCGAGGATGACGGCGGGCCACGGCCGGCGCTGGATCACCCGGCTCCACCGGTACGAGAGGGTTTCCCGCAGCGGCTTCGGCTCCCGCTCGAGCACCCGCTTGCGCAACGGGGGCACGGCCAGGCTGGCCAGAAGCACGATGACGGCGATCGGCACCATGACCCCCATGAGCGCGGGGATGCCCAGGCCGACACCGATCAGGCCGACGGCGACGAGGCCAGCGGCGATCAGACCCCGCCGGCGCGTGACCTCGATGCGCTCACCGGCGAAGCCGAGGAGTGCGGGCAGCAAGGTGAGCGAGGCCAGCAATGTCATGGCCACCACGGTTGCCATGCCGATGGCCATGCCGGAGATGAAGCTGAGCTGCATGATGAGCAGGCCCATGAGGGAGATGACGACGGTCGTGCCGGCGAACAGCACCGCTCGGCCGGCGGTCTCCATCGCCACCAGCGTCGAGGACTCGACGCTGTGGCCCTTGTGGAGGTTCTCCCGGAACCGGGTGACGATGAACAGGGCATAGTCGATGCCCACGCCGAGACCGATCATGACGCCGATGGTCTGGGCGAAGTCCGGCATGCTCACGACCTGGGACAGCAAGCCCGTGAGGATCGAACCGCTGAAGATGCCGGCCAGCGCCACGCCGATGGGCAGGCCCATGGCCAGCACCGAGCCGAAGGCGATGATGAGGATGATGATGGCGAAGCCGATGCCGAGCGCCTCCGATGACGGCACCTCGAACTCGGCGAAAGACTGACCACCCAGTTCGATGCGGAGGCCCTGGAGGGTCGGCATGGCCTCCCTGATCTGGCGCCCTACCTCGACGGTCTCCTCGAAGGTGGCGTCGAAGGGAGCTTCGATCTCGGCGAAGGCGATCGCCCCGGATTGGGAGATCTGACCGGGGTTCGCCGGGTCGTAGGGGCTCTTGACCGCCTGCACGTTCTGGATCTGCGCCACCTCGGCGAGGAACGGCTCCATCGTCTCTCGGACCGCCGGGTCTTCGACCCCCTGCTCGGCCTGGAACACGATGTTGCCGACCTGCCCTCCACCCTGGCCACCGAAGCGCTCGTCCAGGATGTCGAAGCCGCGCTTGCTCTCCACGTCGGGGAGGGAGAAGTCGGACCGGTAGCCGGTGCCGACCGCTGACACGAGCCCGCCGAGGATGAAGATGCCGACGATCCATGCGATCAGGACCCGGCCGCGCCGCCGGTAACACGTCAGGGCGAGGCGCTTCAACATGAGGGGTTCCTTCCTGTGTGCCTTTGAGCAGGCCACTCTGGGTGTTGTCGACTCCCATCGTCAACCTGAGCGGGCCGTTCTGGGTGTGGTCAGTCGTCACATTGACGCTGAAGCGCTCAGAAAATCATCGCGCCCGCTGCCCTATCCACCGGAGATGGCGGGGATGATCGACAGCTCCTCGCCGGGACCGATCGGGGTAGTCAGCCCGCCGCGGTCGCGCACGTTGTCGGCCCCGACGAAGAGGTTGACGTGAACCCTGGTGCGGCCTTGCTCGTCGCGGACGCGACGCTCCAGGGCTGGATGCTCGGTGGCGATCGCGTCGAGGACCGCCGCGACTGTCACCGTCCCGTCGCCTGCGGGCGGCGGCGCGACCGCGATTTCGACGGTGCGGGCGCCTCCGACCAGTTCCCGCAGCGGGGTCGGGACCCGGACGCGCACGTGCATGCGCGTCAGCCGACAGCGGAGGCGCGGACCGACAGGATCGGCGGCAGGTGGTCGGTCAGGATCCGCCAGTGGTCCCCGTCGTCGACCGAGCCGTACAGCTCGCCGCTGCGGGTGCCGAAGTAGAGGCCGGCCGGGTCCTGGCCGTCGGTGGTGAAGCCGTCCCTCAGGACGGTGATGTGGGCGCTCTCCTGCGGCAGCCCGCTGGTCAGCGGCTCCCACGAGGCCCCTCCGTCGCTCGTGCGCCATACGACGCAGTGGCCATCGGGGGTGCAGCGGAACTCGTCGCTGTGGAGCGGGAGCAGGTAGGCCGTTCCGGGCCGGGTGGGATGCGCCACGACAGGGAAGCCGAAGTCCATCCCGGCGATGCTCGTCATCGGCGTCCACGATCCGCCGCCGTCGTCGCTGCGATAGATGCCGCCATGGTGCTGCAGGTAGAAGCGTTCGTGGTCCTGCGCGTCGCGGGCCACCTTGTGGACGCACTGGCCGAACTCGGGGCTGGGCGCATCGGGCAGGAACGGAACGGTGATGCCGACGTTGCCGGCCCGCCACGTTCCGCCGCCGTCATCGCTCAGGTACACACCCGCGGCGGAGATGGCCACGAGGAGCCGGTTGGGGTCGTCCGGATGGACGAGCACGGTGTGGAGGCAGAGACCGCCTCCGCCCGGCTGCCACTGCGGGCGGTGCGGATGGTCCCAGAGCCCGTCCACGAGCGAGAAGGTGCGGCCGCCGTCGTCGGTGCGGAACAGCGCCGCGGGCTCTACGCCGGCGTACACGACCTCTGGTTCATCGGCGGGTCCCGGCGTCAGCTGCCAGATCCGCGCCAGGGAGGCCTCGCGTTCGGGCGGAAAGGACAGCGCGGCCTCCTGGTGCTCCGTCCACGTGGCTCCCTGGTCGTCCGAGCGACGCAGCACCGGACCCCAGTGGTTGCTCACCGATCCCGTGAACAGGCGCGTCGTGCCGCCCCTGGTGTCGATGCAGGTGGAGTACACCTCCTCCCCAGGAATGCTCGGGCCGGAGAGGTCGAAGCCCGACCGACCGTCGCTGGAACGCAGCGAGAACAGGCCCTTGGCCGTGCCGACGAGGATGAGCGTGTCCATCGAGCGCGGACCGTAGCCGGTGTCCACGCCCTCGACGCTCAGCCGGAGCCCGTCTTGGCGTGCGGTGCATGGACCGGCTTGGACTCCGGTGATCCGCGCTGACGGAGGAACACGGTGAGGACGACGATGGCGGCCACGGCGAGGAACTCGCTCTGCCAGTTCTGGAACGATTCGAACCAGAAACGGCTGGTCGTCACGTACGAGACCACGCTGACCGCCGCGCCGCCGTGCGCCTCCTGCTCGGCGCTGAACTCCCGGCTGCCGCCCAGGGCGTGGCCGATCAGCGACCCGACGAACAGTAGGGCGAAGGCGATGAGCAGGCTGTTCTCGTACACCAGCAATGCGACGCCGCCGCGCCGCACCGGCCACGGCGCGCCGGGATCGTGCCGGTGGGCGGCCGGATCCTCGTCGGAGGGGTCACCCTCCTCCTTCTTGGACTCGGCCGAGCCCTTCTGAACGAGGAACGCGGTCAGCAGGACGAAGGCGCCCATCTGGAGGAACTCGCTCTCCCAGTTCTCGAACGTCGCCTCCACGAAATGGCCGCTGGTGAGGTAGCTGGCCAAGCTGGTTCCCGGCTCGCCGTGCTGCGCCTGGTCGGCGTCGTGCGCACGCCAACCGGTCAGGGCCTGGGCGGCCAGGAAGACGGCGAAGAGCACGAAGCACACCTGCGCCAGCCGGCTGTTGCGCATCCAGCCCCCGTCCGATCGGCGGCGCGTGGGGCTCACACCTTCGGCGCCAGCTCGCGTTGCCAGAAGTCGAGAAAGCCTTGTTGATCGGGGCCGATCTGATGGAGGTGGATGTGGTCGAGCCCGGCCTCCTCGTAGGTGCGGATGGCCTCGAGCACCGGCTCCGGGTCCGGCCCGCAGATGATCTGGCCGGCGATGTCATCGGTACGCACCAACGACACCGCCTGCTCGAAGTGGGCGGGCGTGGGGAGGTCCTGTGAGAGCTGGCCCGGCACGCAACTGGTGGGCCAGACGCGATGGGCGGTGGCGATGGCATCGTCCTTGCTCTCGGCCCAGCAGACGGTGAGCTGCCCGATCCTCGGGCCTGACCCGCCCGCCGCGTGATAGGCCGCCATCGCCTCGTCTCGGGGCGAGGTCATCCAGATCCCGTCCCCGGCGCGACCGGCCATTTCGCCCGCCTTCTCACCGAAAGCCGACACCACCACGGGGATCGCCTCGTCGGGGACGTCGTACAGACGGGCGTTCTCCACCGTGTAGTGGTCACCGTGGTGGTCGACGACGTCGCCCGTCCACAGCTTGCGCATGACGGCGATGGACTCTTCCAGCATGGCCTGGCGCGTCTCGATCACGGGCCAGTGCTGGCCGAGCACGTGCTCGTTGAGGGCTTCCCCGCTGCCGAGGCCGAGGAAGAACCGGCCCTCGAACAGCAGTGCCGTCGTGGCCGCGGCGTGGGCCACGATGGCGGGGTGGATCCGCAGGATGGGGCAGGTGACGCCGGTTCCCACCCGCACCCGCTCGGTGGCTCCGGCCACTGCCCCCAGCACGGACCAGACGAAGGGACTGTGTCCCTGCTCGTCGATCCACGGGTGGAAACGGTCGGAGATGGTGAGGAAGTCGAAGCCAGCGTGTTCTCCCTGGCGGGCCAGCTCCACGAGGGTCGCCGGCGGGTGCTCCTCGCTGGACAAGGTGTATCCCCATGCCGTCATGCCACGGTGCTACCCACGCCCTGGCGGCATCAACCGTGCCGCGACCTAGAAGAGGCGGCGGATGGGGGTCACGAGCTTTTCGCGTGCGCGTTGTAGGAGGGAGCGCTCGGACCAGCGGCCGGGTTCGATCTGGATGCTGCGCTCCAGGTCCTCGTCGAACTGGGCGTCGAGCGTGGCGACGACGTCGTCGTCGATGAGCAGCACGTTGATCTCCTCGTCGAGGTACACCGAGCGCGTGTTCAAGTTGGCGGACCCGATGTTGGCCAGCCGTCCGTCGACGGTCATCACCTTGGCGTGCAGCATCGAGGGCTGGAAGTTCCAGACCCTGACCCCGCAGTCGAGCAATGTGGCGTACTCGGCCTCCCCCGCGAGCTGGACGAAGCGCTTGTCGGCATGCGGACCGGGCAGCAGGATGTCGATCTCGACCCCCCGTTCGCGGGCGGCGCTGAAGCGGTCCGTCAGCTCCTCGTTGGGGACGAAGTAGGCCGTGGCGATCCGGACGCGCTCCTCCGCCAGTTGGAGCAACGACCGGAACATCGTCGCCACGTCGCTCCAGCCTGTCTCGGAGGCGCCCCTGATGCACTGGACCACGGAGGAGCCGGGCTGGGGCTGATCCGGGAAGCGGTCGACCGACTCGTCGAACAGCTCGGTCTCCGTCTCGGCCCAGTTGTCCAGAAACGCGGCGCGCAGGCCGTCCACGGCCGGACCCTCGACGCGGAAGTGGGTATCGCGCCACTCCGACTCGTCGCGGGCATCGCCTCGCCAGCAGTCGGCGATGCCGACACCCCCGGTGAAGCCGACCGCCTCGTCGGCGATGAGCACCTTGCGATGCGTGCGATGGTTCATCTGACCCAAGCGCAAGCGGTGGAGCGGGCGGAACCAGTGGACCCGGGCCCCAGCGCTCTCCATGCGGTCGATGACCGCCTTGTCCATGGTGTGCGAGCCCCAGGCGTCGAGGAGCACGCGCACGCGCACGCCGGCGCTGGCGCGTTCGGCGAGATGGTCGCCCACCTCCTTGCCGATGTCGCCGGCCCAGTAGACGAAGGTCAAGAAGTCGAGCGTGTGCTGCGCCCGGTCGATCGCATCCAGCATGGCGGGGAAGATCTCGTCGCCGTTGCGCAACACGGTGATGGCGTTGCCTTCCGTGGCGGGCACGCCGAGCACGCCTTCGAGCGTGCGGCGCACCCGGGCCACAGAATCAGTGGTGGTGGGATCGCTGACCTGGATCACACTACGTGGGGCACCCGGACGGTGATGGCCAGGGGCTCGATGCGGATCCTCAGACGGCGGGCGCGCGGTCGATCGCCGCCGTCGAGCTCGTAGACGGTCTTCTTCTCCAGCCTGACATCGATCCGCTGCCCGCTGGTCATGTTGACCAGTGCCGACTTGTCCGAGCGGCCGACGGCCATACGAGTGAGCACGCGGGTCCACTGCCACGGTCCGGAGGCGGTGACCACGCCCACCTCCAGCCGGCCGTCATCGGGCCTGGCATCGTCGAACGCGGTGATGCCGCCCGTGATCGTGCCGAGGTTGGCGACCAGGAGGCAGCTGGCCTGGCCGGTGAACCACCTCTTCCCGTCCACGTCCACCGCCATGCGCTGGCGCCCCGCCCGGGTAGCCCGCATTCCCGTCCAGACGTAGGCGACGCGGCCTACCTTGTCCTTCATGCCGCTGTCCGCTTCGGCGATCATCTGGGCGTCGAACCCGGCACCCGCCATCACACTGAAGCGCTCGCCGTTGATGCGGCCGACGTCGAGTCGTCGATCGGCGCCGTGGAGTGCGGTGGCGACGGCGGTCGGCAGATCGTCCGCGATGCCGAGATTCGAAGCGAACAGGTTGGCCGTACCGGCGGGGAGGATGCCGAGCGGAGGCGGCTCGTTCCGAGGCAAGGCGTCCACACACCGCTGCACGGTGCCGTCGCCGCCCCACACGAGGACGAGCGCCGCGCCGTCCGCGATCGCCTGCTTCAACATCTTGGGGGCTTGGCGACTCTTGGCGATCTCGTACCAGAGCGGCTCGGTGTGGCCCTCGTCGGCCAGCAGTTGGCGGAGCTCCTCCAAGCCCCCACCGAGGGTCTTCTTCGCATGGGCGATGACCGCGATCGGCTTCACGACGGGACCTCCAGATCACCAGGGACGCTCCGAGCGGCTGCCTCGTCGCGCCGCACGCGCGCCCGGCGCGC
>DASTFY010000062.1:0-15395 GCA_035719525.1 Acidimicrobiales bacterium | reverse complement strand
GCGTTGCGGTGCGCCGGCCAAGCCGGACGCACCGAGCCCGGCACGCGTTCATGGCCGATATACCTCCGACAGACGCGCCGGGATCGGCCACGAAGCAGATCTGGAGGGGTTGGCCGGGGCGTTCGGACGCACCAGGCCCGAGCCGAGTACTTCGTCGCCGCTCTCGGCTCTTCGGACTAGTTGACCTGGCGGTCGCGACCGGTCCAGTACGCCTCGCGCAACTTGAACTTCTGCAGCTTGCCCGTGGCGGTCCGGGCCAGCTCCTCGCGGAGCTCGATGCGCTTCGGGCACTTGTAGCCAGCCAGGCGTTCGCGGCAGAAGGCGATCAGCTCGTCCGGTGAAGCCTCCGCTCCCGGCGCCAGCACCACCAGCGCGGTGACCAGCTCACCCCAGCGTTCGTCCGGGATGCCGATCACGGCCACCTCGGCGACGTCCGGGTGCTGGAACAGGGCGTCCTCGACTTCGATGGAGGACACGTTCTCTCCGCCCGAGATGATCACGTCCTTCTTGCGATCGGAGATCATGAGGTAGGACTCGTCGTCCAACGCCCCGCCGTCGCCGGTGCGGAACCACCCGTCGACGATCGCCTTGCTCGTCTCGTCCGGTTGGTTCCAGTAGCCGTCCATCACGACATTGCTGCGGGCCAGCACCTCGCCCTCCTCGTCGACGGCCATTTGCGTTCCGATGGCCGGCGCCCCGGTCCGGGCCAGCCGGCGGGCTCGATCCGCCGGTGTCAGCGAGTCGTACTCCTCCCTACTCCGGTTGATCGTCAGGAGTGGCGCGGTCTCCGTGAGCCCGTAGATCTGGACCAGCTCCCAGCCCAGCTCGGTCTCGACCCGCTCGATGGTCCGGGTCGGCGGAGGCGCACCGGCCACCACGATGCGGACGGTGCCGTGGCCGGGAATCGACCCCTCCCAATCGGCCGCGGCCTCGAGGATCATGGCCACCACGGCCGGCGCGCCGCACAGCAGCGTCACCCCGTGGCGCTCGACCCGGCGCAGGATCTCGGCCCCGTCCACCTTGCGCAGGATGATGTGGCGCCCACCCATCCCGGTGACGGCATAGGGCATCCCCCAGCCGTTGCAATGGAATTGCGGCAGCGTGTGCAGGTAGACGTCGCGGTCGTCCACTCCCATGTGCCAACCGAACGTGGTGGCGTTGATCCACACGTTGCGGTGCGTGAGCTGGACCCCCTTCGGCCGGGCCGTCGTGCCGCTCGTGTAGTTGATGCTCGCCGTGGCGTCCTCGTCCGGCTCCCAGGGCTCGGGCTCCACCCCGAAGCGGTAGAGCGCCTCGTCGCTCTCGGCCCCGATCACGTACCGGTGCTCGGCCTTCACTCCCGAGAGTGCGCCGTCCAGCTCCGGGTCCACCACTACCACCCGCGCCCCTGAGTGCCCGACGATGTACTCGACCTCGGCCGCAGCGAGCCGAAAGTTGACTGGAACGAGGATGCGCCCGCTGCCGCTGACGCCGAAGAAGGCGGTCAGCAGGCGGGCCGAGTTCTGGCTCACGACCGCCACCCGCTCACCCTGATCGACGCCCAGTGCATCCAACCCGGCGGCCTGGGCACGGGCTCGCTCGGCGACTTGGGCCCAGGTCAGCTCGCCCCAGGACGACGCCGGCTGGTCGGGTTCGTCCACCACGCCGATGCGGCTGGCGTAGACCAGCTCGGCCCGCCGGAGGAAGTCGTTGACGGTGAGCGCGACCTTCATGGCTGGACGGTACCGCGCCCGGAGGGCCGCCCCTGGCCTACGGTCGCGGCCGTGGAGGAACCGGTCCTGGTCGAGGTGGTCCGGTCCGGGTTGGTGGAGAGCCGCCACCGCGGGAGCGTCGTCGCACTGCGAGCCGACGGCTCGACCGCGCTCGCCCACGGCGACGTGGAGAATCCGGTCTACGGCCGCTCGGCCAACAAGCCGATGCAGGCCGTCGCCATGGTCGAGCTGGGCCTCGACCTCCCCGCAGAGCTCCTGGCCCTGGTGTGCGCCAGCCACAACGGCGAGCCGATGCACGTCGAGGGCGTGCGGCGGATCCTCGTGTCAGCCGGCCTGGACGAGGGGGCGCTGTGCAACACCCGTGACCTCCCGATCCACCAGACCTCGGCGCGGGAGGTGATCCGGGCCGGCGGCGGCCCGGCCTCGATCCTCCAGAACTGCTCCGGCAAGCATGCGGGCATGCTGGCCACCTGCGTCGTCAACGACTGGCCGACCGAGGGATACCTCCACCCCGATCACCCGCTCCAGGAGCACATCACCGGCGCCGTCGAGGCGCTGGCGGAAGAGCCCGTCCGGCACATCGGGATCGACGGCTGCGGCGCTCCCGCCCACGCCCTCTCGCTCACCGGCCTGGCCAGAGCGTTCGCCACCATCGCCGCCGCGCCGACGGGGACGCCCATGGGTGCCGTCGCCACGTCGATGACCGCGCATCCCGCCATGGTCGGGGGCACGGGACGGGAGGTCACGGAGCTGATGGTCGGCGTCCCCGGGCTGATGGCCAAGGACGGCGCCGAGGGTGTGCTGGCGGCTGGTTGCGCGGACGGCCGTGCCGCAGCCCTGAAGCTCAGCGACGGGTCGTGGCGAGGCTTCGCCGCCGTCCTCCTCGGCGCGCTGGACCATCTCGGCGTGGACAGCGCCGGCGCGTCAGCGCTGCGCACCCGGTCAGTGCTGGGTGGAGGCCAGCCCGTCGGCGAAGCCCACGCGGTGGTGTTCTGAGCGTGGCGAGAAGCTAAGGGCGAGGGCCCTGGGGGAGGCGGTCGCGGATCTCGCGGAGCACGCTGAGCTCGGTATCGGAGGAGTCGTCCGCGGTACGCCGCTTCAGGGCGTTCCAGCCCTTCAGGAGGAAGAAGAGGATCGCCAGCACGACCACGAAATTGATGAGCGCCAGGATCACGATGCCGAGGCTGATGCGGGCATCGCCGATGTCGAACCCGAAGTCCGCGAAGTTCGGCTTGCCCACGATGGCGGCGAGGATCGGGCCGATGATGCCGAGGAGGATCGAATCGATGACGTCCTTCACCATGAGGGCGATGATCAAGCCGACGGCGATGGTGACGAAATCGCCCTGGTCCAGGAAGTCCTTGAACTCGGCCCAGATCTTCTTCATCTCGCTACCTCGCTTTCCGGGGCCATGGCGACCTCGACCCGTGCGTCATTGAAGCACGCGCCATCGGCCAGATCGGAGACCGTCGGCCGGCCAAGGGGAGCCTCGCGAGCCTCCGGCCTCATCGCGAGACCCAGCCGCCGTCCACCACGAGGGCGTGGCCGGTCATGAACGAGCCGGCCCCGCTGGCGAGGAGCAGGAGGGGCCCGTCCAGCTCGGACAGCTCGCCCATCCGCGGGATCGGTGAGTTGGCCGCGATGAAGCGTCGGCCGCCCTCGTCGTTCTCCATGCCGGCCGTCATCTCGCTCGGGAACCAGCCCGGACACAGCGCGTTGACCCGCACCCCTCTGCGGGCCCACTGGAGTGCCAGCTCCTTCGTGAGCATGACGACCGCACCCTTGCTGGCCACGTAATGGGCCTGCTTGACGGGGGTGCTGCCCACCAGCCCCAGCACCGAGGCGACGTTGACGATGCTGCCCGATCCCTGCGCCACCATCGGCACGCCGGCCAGCTTGCACAGGTGCCAGACCGCGGTGACGTTGAGCTCCATCGTGCGCCGGAAGGTGTCGACATCCTCGTCCTCCACCGCCACCGCGCCGCCGAGGCCGGCGTTGTTGACGAGTACATCGATGGTGCCGCACCGGTCGATGGCCTCGGCCATCAGGCGCTCCCGCGCCGACGCGTCCGCCCGGTCTACAGCAACGGCGACGGTGCCGGGCAACGCGGCGGCGAGCGCCTCGAGGCGATCCCGGCGGCGGGCGGCGACCACCACCGTGGCGCCGGCGGCATGGAGCACGCGCGCGAATCGATCGCCGAGGCCGCTCGAGGCGCCGGTCACCAGGGCCACCTGACCGTCGAGCCGGAAGGCGTCGATGGGCTCGAGCCTGCTCGGGTCGGGCACGGTGCCAGATCGTACGGCGACCACACGCTGCGTTCACCCTTCCGCGCGTTCGGTGATCGGTCGGTCTCCGAATCTCGACTGCATCGTTCCAATTCCATGACAAGGGCTAATTCGTTGCATCCGGAAGTGTCGGTGGTGCCTGAATAGGGGAATGAACGCGCGCGTCGTGTATGGGGAACCGGCGGACCAGAGCACGGCGTGGGCGCTGGCGGTACGGGTGGCGGGCGTGGCCGGGGTGCTGACGGCGGTGGTGGCGTTCGCGCTCCAGCGGTTCATGGGCCTCGGGAACACGGTCCTGCTCGTTCTGGCGGCCGCGGTGGCACTGGCCGTCGGGCTGCGGCTGCCTCCAGCGGCCCCCGCCTTCCTCCAGGTGGCGGACCCGCTCGACGCAGAGATCGAGCAGTTCCTCGACGACGCCCGCTGACCTCGCGCGAACGGGGCGGGGATGAGCCCCGGACCTGACCGCGTCCGCGCTGGCGCGAGCTTCCGTCGGGTGGCCCGTTGTTGGTACCCTCTCGCCCAAGGGGAGGCTTGTTGATCAACCCAGTCATGGGAGGAACGATGAGCAAACGGCACCGGGATGGTGGCCAGGTCCTGCCCCCCAAGGCCGAGCGGAGGGCGCAGGCCCGATCCGAACGGCATCGGATCAACACCGAGCTGGCCGTGGTGGCCGAGCAGGTGTCCGGCGGGGTGGAACCGGACGATGCACCCGATCCTGCCGTGGCCTACCGACCGGTCCACCATCACGACCCGGTCCGGGCGAAGGAGGAGCAGCAGAAGGGCTGGCGGCGGCGCCGGCACTGGAAGCTGAAGATGTGGAAGCGCCGCAGCTCGATGCGCTTGACCAGGGCCAAGGCCGCTCGCCCGGCCGACGCGGAAGCCTGAGCGAGCCGCGGCCTCACCGGGGCCGGCTGACGGGGCGGGCGGTCAGACGGGCGGTCCGGCGGCGATGCGGGCTCGCAACTCGGGCAGAGGGGCGCGTTTCCAGCTGATGTGCTCCAGCCACCAGTTGGCGCCGGCGGCGGCCAGCTCGCTGGGGCGATGGGGACCGGGCGAGGTCCCCTCGATCACGATGTCGAAGCCGTCCAGGCTGCCCCGCTCGGCCAGGATCACATCGACCACCTCGGACACGCCCGCCGCGCCGCGGCGGCCAGCAGCCACGTCGAAGACGCCCTCGTAGCGAGCGGCCCGCCGGAAGGGACGGCGGTTCGGCAGCAGCCCGGCGATCCAGATCGGGGGGCGGGGTCGCTGCACCGGCGGCGGCTGGAACGTCAGGTTATCCACCCGGTGGTGCACGCCTTCGAACGAGAACGCGCAACCGGTCCACAGGCCGCAGATCACGGACAGCGCTTCGTCGAGGCGGTCGGCTCGTATCCTGGCGTCACCGTCGTCCCCGAGCGCCTCGAACTCGACGTCGGCGGGCGTGCCGAGGCCGGCGCCGAACACCAGCCGCCCGTGCGAGAGGTGGTCGAGCGTGGTGACCTGGCGGGCGACGTCGGACGGACGGCGACGGGCCAGCGGCGTGACCATCGGCCCGAGCAGCACCCGCTCGGTGCGCAGCGCCACCACCGTGAGGGCCACCCAAGGGTCGACGGCGGCGTACACCGGCTGGCGGCGGTAGACGACGTGGTCCCAGAGGAAGAAGCCGTCCCACCCGGCCTGCTCGGCCTCGGCGGCCAGGTCGCCGAGCAGGCTGGCGTCGGCGTACTCCCCGAGGTTGGGGACGGTGAGGCCGAAGCGCATCTCCGGTCAGCCCGCCGTCACGGCCGCGGCTCCGACGGCCGTCTGAAGGGGCACCGGGCGAGAGTACCTTCGGCGTAGGGTCCGCCTCGTGCCCGCCCCTGGTCCGCTCAGCCTCGGCCGGGGGGTGGTGGTGGGCGGCGGTGCCAGCGTGCCGGCGGCCTGGGACGGCGCGCCCGTGATCCGGGTGGACGCCCAGGCGCTCGATGCGCCCGAGCCGGCGGTGACCGCCCTCCACGACGCCTGGCTGAACCGTCGGGCCGTCGTGGTGGAGCTGGCCGTGGACCCGGCGCGGTTCCGGGCCCCGGCGACGTGGCCGGCCGAGCCGTGGAGACTCGGCGCCTGGTTCGAGCCCTGGTTCGATCGGCTCCACTTCCTGGTCTGGGCCAACACCTACGACGCCCGCCAGGGCGAGCCGATCTGGTGGTGGGCGCGCAAGGCGGAGCGGCTGGGCGCCACCCCCGCGGCGGGCGGGCTGGGCGAGGTCGAGCTGCCCGACGGCCGGCCCGCCTGGATCGACGGCGGTCCAAGGGCTGCGCTGGCGTCGATCGACGGCGCGGCCGTCGTCCACGCCGACTCTGTCGAGCTCGGGCGCCTGACGGTCGGGCCGGCGCCACGCCGGCCGAGCGCCGAGCTGGCGCCGGACCAGCTCGCGGCCGTGGCCCACGGTGCCGGTCCGGCCCGGGTGATCGCCCCCGCCGGGTCGGGCAAGACGCGCGTGCTGACCGAGCGGCTACGTCACCTCGTCGTCGACCGCGGCTTCGAACGGGAGGTTGTCCTGGCCGTGGCCTACAACAAGCGGGCGCAGCAGGAGATGGAGGACCGCACCCAGGGCTTCCGGCCCCGGGTCCAGACGCTCAACGCCCTCGGCTACTCGCTGCTGGCGGAGGCCAGAGGATCGGCGCCGAGGGTCCTCGAGGAGCGGGAGGTGCGCGACCTGCTCGAGCAGCTGGTCCCCGCCCGGCCCCGCCGTGCCAACACCGACCCTGTCGGCGCGTACCTGGACGCGCTGTCATCGGTCCGGCTCGGCCTGCGGGACCCTCTCGAGGTGGAGGACGAGCGGGACGACGTGCCCGGCCTCGCCGCCGCGTTCGGCCCGTTCCGGGAGCGGCTGGCGGCCAGCGGCGCCATCGACTTCGACGAGCAGATCTACGGCGCCGTCGAGTTGCTCCTGCAGGACGGGGAGCTCCGCCGTCGCGCGCAAGCCCGGTGCCGGCACCTGTTGGTGGACGAGCTGCAGGATCTCACACCGGCCCACGTGCTGCTGGTGCGCCTCCTGGCCACACCGGGCCTGGACGTGTTCGGTGTCGGCGACGACGACCAGGTGATCTACGGGCACGCCGGCGCTGATCCCGCGTTCCTGGTCGACTTCGCCCGCCTGTTCCCCGGTGCCGCCGATCACCCGCTGGAGGTCAACTACCGGTGCCCCGTCGCCGTGATCGACGGCGCTCGCCACTTGCTGTCGTACAACCATCGCCGGGTCGACAAGGTCATCCGGCCCGGGCCGGCGGCCGACGGGGACCCCGCGGCGCTGCACGTCCACGAGCACGACGCTGACGGCGGAGCGGCCGCGCTGGCCGCCGTGGTCGAGGGCTGGCTGGCCGAGCCCGGGGTGACGCCAAGTTCGGTGGCCGTGCTGGCCCGGGTCAACTCCATCCTTCTCGCGCCCCACGTCGCACTCGCCGAGGCCGGCGTGCCCATCGACTCGGTCCTGCGACCGGAGGTCCTCGAGCGAACGGGCGTCAGAGCCGCGTTGGCCTACCTCCGCATCGGCGCCCAGCCCGAGGGCTTCCTCGGCTCCGACGTGGTCGAGGTCTACCGCCGCCCTTCACGAGGGTTCCCGCAATGGTTCCCCAAGTGGCTGCGGGGCCGGCTCGACCTCGACGGGCTCGAAGCCATTGCCGGCCGCCTCGACGACGACAAGGTCTCGCGCAAGGTCATCCAGCTCACCGACGACCTACGCCTCGTCACCCAGGCGGTGCAGGGCGGCACCACCCGCGATGCGCTGGCCGTCGTGAGGGACCACATCGGGCTCGGTGGCGCCATGGGTCTGCTCGACTCCACAGGGTCCGGCGAGGGCTCCAGCCACCTGGACGACCTCGAGGCGCTGGCCCAGGTGGCAGACCTCCATCCCGATCCGCGGACCTTTGAGCAGTGGCTGCGCCGGGTGTTCCACCGCGAAGCGGCCGCAGGCGGTGTCACCCTGTCGACCGTGCACCGGGTCAAGGGCCAGGAATGGGACCGGGTAGCCGTGTTCGGCGCCACGGCCGGTCTGATGCCCCATCGGCTGGCGGCTGACATCGAGGAGGAGCGGCGGGTGCTCCACGTGGCCATCACCCGGGCCCGCCATCGAGCCGTGGTGCTGGCGGACCGCGGCCGGCCGTCACCGTTCCTGGCCGAACTGGACGGCACCGCGCCGCGTGACCGTCGCATCGCCGTGGCGGCGACCGCGCCCACCGCCACCGGTCGGCCGCCGAGGCCCGAGCTCGACCCGCTCCCGGCCGAGGCCGAAGCGCCGGAGGCCGCGCTGCGGGCGTGGCGGCTGGAGCGGGCACGGCGGGACAAGGTCCCCGCCTACGTGGTCCTGTCGGACCGCCACCTGCGCGGGATCGCTGTGGCCCGGCCGGCCAGCGTGCGGGAGCTGCGCGGCCTCCCGGGCATCGGGCCGACCAAGCTCGAGACCTACGGCGAGGAGATCCTGGCGGTGCTGGAGCCCTTCGCCGTCCCGCGCTGAACGGACGGCCGCCTACGCTCCGGAGATGGCGATCAATGGAGTGCACGGACTGCTCTACACCTCCGAGCCCGACGCGTTGAGAGCCGTGCTGAGGGACGTGTTCGGCTGGCCCCACGTCGATGCGGGTGGAGGCTGGCTGATCTTCGCCCTCCCGCCGGCCGAGCTCGGCGTCCACCCGGTGATGGACCCGGGCGAGACGCCGCACCACCTGCTCTCGTTCATGTGCGACGACATCGGAGCCACCATCGCCGAGCTCCGGGCGAAGGGCATCGAGGTGCGGGGCGAGCCCCAGGATCAGGGCTTCGGCATCGAGGCCACGATGGTCCTGCCCGGTGGCGTGGACGTGATGCTCTACGAACCCCGCCACCCCACGGCGATCTGAGCGAAGGGATCTGGACGGGGCTTCGGCCGCCGTGGTCCCGTGCGCGTCGTCCTGGTCCGCCACGGCGAGACGGCGTGGTCGCGTGCGGGGCGCCATACCGGGCGCACCGATGTGCCCCTGCTCGACGAGGGCGCGCGCCAGGCCCGGCTGGTCGGGGCCCGGCTGCGGTCGTTCTCGTTCGCCCAGGTCCGCTGCAGCCCGCTGGCGCGCGCCCGGGAGACCTGCGCGCTCGCAGGGTTCGGCGACCAGGCCGTGATCGACCCCGACCTGATGGAGTGGGACTACGGGGCGTACGAGGGCCGCCGCGCAGTGGACATCAGGGCCGAGCGCCCCGGATGGGATCTGTTCACCCACGGGGCGCCGGGCGGGGAGACCTATGCCGACGTGGCCGCCCGGGTCGAGCGGGTCTTGGCCAGCTTCCCGGCGCCGTCGGACGACACGCCCGCCGATGTCGCCCTGTTCGCCCACGGGCATCTGCTCCGAGTCCTCGCTGCTCGCTGGTTGGAGCTCGGGCCGGCCGTGGCTCGTGCGCTGCTGCTCTCGCCGACCACCATCTCCGTCCTCGGCCGCGACAGGGGAACGCCGGTGGTGGCGCTCTGGAACGACGCCAGCCACCTCGAGTCCTGACCGCGACTGCCGTAGGATTGCGGCCTTCCGGAGAGCGGACGAGAGGCAGGCGCGAGACAGGTGTGGCTCGAGTGGGAACCGGCGGCCATGGCGGTGCTGGTGCTGGTCGGCCTGGTCATCGCCCTGCGGCCACTCACCCAGCGCTGGGCGGTGGTCGTCAGCGCGTTCGCTCGCGAGCTGGCCATCATGTTCAGCCTCTACGCCGTCTGGCGCCTGGCCAATCGTCTCTCGCTGATGCAGGTGGACGGGGCGATGTGGCGGGGCCGCTGGCTCTGGGAGCTGCAGCGCGACTGGCACCTCCCGAGCGAGGTCACGATCCAACAGATGATCCTGCCCTTCCCTCTGGTCGTGCAGTTCGCCAACGTGTACTACGCCGCCGCGCACGTCCCCGCAATGATCTTGTTCCTGGTCTGGCTGTTCGTGTTCCACCGGCCCCGCTACCCCAGGTTGCGAAACGTCCTCGCTCTGACCACCGGTGCCTGCCTGCTGATCCAGCTCATCCCGGTCGCTCCGCCTCGGCTCATCCCGGAACTGGGCCTGCTCGACACCCCCCTGCTGTACGACCAGTCGGTGTACGGCGCCATCGGCAGCGGCATTGCCGCGCAGCTCACGGCGCTGCCGTCGGTGCACGTCGCCTGGGCGACACTGGTCGGCCTGGGAGCGGTGCTCGTCAGCGAGAGCCGGTGGCGATGGCTGGTGCTCGCCCATCCCGTGCTCACGATGTGGGTCGTCGTCGCCACCGGCAACCACTACTGGCTGGACGGGGTGCTGGCGGCGGTGCTGCTCGCCATGGCCTTCGTGGCCCAACGCTGGAGCCCGATCACCGCTCTCACCCGGCGGGCGTCGACCGGCGACACCAGTGAGGGCACCGAGGTCGTGCCGGCCGGAGAGCCCGTCGCCGAGCCGGTCGGCGCCGAGCACGCCTGAGCCCGGCGCGTCGCATCGACGCGACGAGTGAGACTGACCGCGTGCCCTTCCTCCGCCTCGGCCGCCAGACCTGTGGGTCGCTCGAGGAGGCTGCGTCTCGAGAGTGGCTCGTCACCGACGGGTTGGGCGGCTTCGCCATGGGGACCGTGGCCGGCCTGCGCACCCGCCGCTATCACGGCCTGCTGATCGTCGCCTCCGAGCCTCCGGGTGGACGAAGGCTGGCGGTGGCCTCGCTCGACGCCGTGGTCGTCGTCGGTGACCGCCGTACGAGCCTGGCCACCCACGAGTGGGCCGACGGCACGGTCGCGCCCGCCGGCTACCGCCACCTGGCGACGTTCCAGCTCTCCGGTGGAGTGCCACGGTGGCGGTGGGATCTCGGTGATGTCATCGTCGAGCGGGAGATCGCGATGGTGCACGGCCGCCCGGCCACCGGCATCGTGCACCGCGTCGTGAGGGCACCGGGAGCGGTGCGAGTCGAGCTCGAAGCGCTGTGCACGTGGCGAGACGTCCACGGGGAGCGATTCGGCCAGGGCGATCCGTCCGTCGAGGCGACCACCGACGGCTTCACGTTCGAGGGTCGCTACCGCGTCGCCGGCCCCGGCTTCGAGCCCGGCGGCACGTGGTACCGCGGTGTCCGCTGCCGGGAGGAGGCCGCCCGCGGTCTCAGCGCAGTGGAGGACCTCTGGTTCGCCGGCCGGTTCGTGACCGAGCTCGCCGGCGGGGGAGCGGCGGAGGTGACGACGTGGGCCGGCGATCTCTCGTCGCCGCCACCGTCCGCCGCCGCCATCGTCGCCGCGGCCAACGAGCGGGCGACGGAACTGGCCGCTCGGGCCGGAGCGGTGGACGGCCCCGGTGCGCAACTCGCAGTGGCCGCCGACCAACTCGTGGTGGCGGGCCCGACCGTGGTGGCGGGCTACCCCTGGTTCGGCGACTGGTCGCGCGACACCATGACCTCCTACGAGGGGCTGCTGCTCGCCACCGGCCGGGCGGACGAGGGCCGAGCGCTGCTGGCGCGGGCGGCGGCATCGCTGTCCGAGGGGATGCTGGCCAACACCGCCGACGTCGGCGGCACCGAGTACAACACGGTCGACGCCACGCTGTGGTTCCTCCATGCCGTCGACCGTCACGTCGAGCTCACGGGCGACCTCGATCTCGCCGCCGAGCTGGCTGGCGATCTGGCCGGCATCGTCGAGCATCACCTCGCCGGAACTCGCTTCGGGATCCACGTCGATGTCACCGACGGACTGCTGACGCAAGGAGCGGACGGCTGGGCGCTCACGTGGATGGACGCCCGGGTCGAGGGCCGGCCCGTCACCGGCCGCACCGGCAAGCCGGTCGAGGTCAATGCCCTGTGGGTCAACGGGTTGACGGCCGTCGCACGGCTGCTCGGACGGATCGAACGCCCCGCCGACCGGGCCGAACGCCTGGCCGTGCAGGCCCGCCTGTCCTTCGCCCGGCGGTTCGCGGAACCCGGGCGCCTCGGTCTGGCGGACGTCGTCGACGGGCCCGGGGGGGACGACTGGACGTTGCGGCCCAACCAGTTGCTGGCGGTGTCCCTACCCCACGCCCCGCTCCGCGACCCGGGTGTCGTGGCGGCCTGCGCGCCCCTGGTCACTTCGCTCGGGCTGCGCTCGCTGGCGCCCGGCGACGACCGGTACCACCCGCGGCACTGCGGTGGTCCGGCCGAGCGCGACGAGGCCTACCACCAAGGGACGGTCTGGCCCTGGCTGATCGGTCCGTACGTCGAAGCGGTGGCGCGTACCGAGGGGGCTACGGGCGGCCTCCTGGACGGCCTGGAGTCCCACCTCCGGGAGTGGGGTGTGGGCTCGGTCTCCGAGACGGCCGACGGAGCGGCGCCGCACACGGCCACGGGCTGCCCCTTCCAGGCCTGGTCCGTGGCGGAGCTGATCCGGGCTCGCCAGATCGTGCGCGGGCGGTGGTGACACTGCTGGAGGGCCCGCTGGTCACGGCGCGGCGTCCATCGGCGGGTGGCGGGCCAGGCGAGCCGTGATGCCACGGCGCAGCGCGTCGGGCATCACCGGGTGGAGCTCCATGGCGGCGAGGAACGCTACCCCGGACACCCGCCACAGTTCGACGTCGGTGTCGGCCACCACCGTGGCATTGCGCGGCCGGCGGGCGATGACGCCCATCTCGCCGACCACGTCCCCAGGGCCGACCTCATCGATCCGAGTGCCCCGGAGCAGGATCCCCAGTCGCCCGTGTCGCACGACGAACAGGTCGTCCGCCGGCTCTCCCTCGGTCATCAGGGTGGTCCCGGCCGGACGGTGCTCGGATACGACCGCCGCGGCGATCCCCTCCAGCACCTCCGGAGCAGCGCCCTCGAGCATGGGTAGCTGGGCGAGGGCGGCCACCGTCGGCTCTAGTCGGTGACCGGTGAGCCGCGCGTGGCGGCCGGCGCGGGTCAGCGGTGCCAGCGCCATCCCGGCGTAGGCCAGCAGGAAGCCCCCGCCCGCGACGAGTGCCGCCTCCAGGCTGAACGCGGCCACGAGGATCGAGGCCAGCAGCGCCCCGGTCACGTTGGCGGTCGACGACGCGCTGTCCTGGAGCCCGAAGACCCGGCCGAGGGTGTGGCGGGGCGACAACCGCTGCAGCAGAGTGACGGTCAGCACTTCGAACACGATGGCGCCGAACCCCTCCAGCAGCAGCAGGGCCACCGCGATCCTCGGATCGGTCACGACGGCCAATAGCGCCAGGGGCGCGCCGAGGAGGACCGAGGCGACGACCAGCGCCTCCCCGGTCCGCGCCGTTCGGGCGATCCGCATGGTGAAGGGTGATGCCAGCAGCCCGCCGACGCCGATGGCGCCCGTCAGCCAGCCGAGACCGTCGGCGCCGAGGCCGAGACGGTCCTCGGCCACGAGGACGTGGAGAACCTGCTCGAAGCCGAACGCGAAGAACGACGCGGTGATCAGGCCGGTCACGATGAGCAGGTCGGGTGCCGCTCGGACGGTGGCCAGGCCCTCCTGCAGCTGGCCGAGGAACGTGGGGCGATCGCCGTGGTTCGGAGGGTGTCCGGTGGGGCCCGTCGCCGGTAGGCGGAGGCGCGTCAAGAGCAACGCGGACGCCAGGAACGTCGCCGCGTTGAGCACGAAGGCCCACTCCGCCGAGGAGACCGCGAGCACGACGGCACCGAGGACCGGCCCCAACGACCAGGTGATCTGAGCGACCATCGCCCCGGTGGCGTTGGCGGCCGCAAGGCTGTTCTCGTCCACCACCTGGGGCGTGGCCGCCGAGATCGCCGGTCCGTACGGGGTGCCGATGAGCCCACTCACCGCCACCAGGGCGATGGCGGCGGCGGGAGTGCCATCGACCGCGATCAGCACGGCCATCGCCAGCATCAGCGTCGCTCGGGTGAGGTCCAGGGTGACCAAGAGACGTTGCCGGTCCCATCGATCGGCCGCGACACCGGCCAACGAGCCGAGGAACGCCGACGGGAGGATTCGGGCCAGCTCCGCCGCCGCCAGCCATCCGGGGCTGCCGGTCCGATCGAGCAGCCACGCCAGCAGGGCGACCCCGTAGAGCCAGTCGCCCATCATCGACACGGCGTAGGCCGACAGCAGGACCCGCCACTGGCGGTGAGCCCATGCGCCCCGAAAGCCGGTCGCCGTTGCTGCTGCGCTCGGTGGCACCGACCCTCGACCCCTCCCCGGTCCGCCGCTCATTCTTGACCGTTACCTGCGTTTCGCCCGCCGCCGACGGGGGAACCTCTCAGCGACCCCTCGAACGAGACGGAGCCTCCCTCATGTCAACCGTTCCCCCGACCGAGCCGCTTCCGGACGTCCCGTCGCCCGAGCCGGTCGAGCCCTCTCCGGTCCCACCGACGGAGCCCCTCCCCGGCCATCCGCCCGCGCCGCCGCTGCCCATCCCGGACGAGCCCGCCCCGGTTCCTCCGCCCCCCGACCCGTCCCAACCCACCGCCTGAGCGGAGTCAGGTGGTCGATCGGCCGGCTTCGAGGCCGCGCTGCCACGACCAGGCGTACTCCGGGTCCTCGCAGGCGAACGCGGCCGGGCCGAGGCGCACCGGGGCGAACGTGTCGATCATCACCGCCAGCTCCTCGGTGGTCGTCTTTCCGATGGAGGCCTCGACGCTGCCCGGCTGCGGTCCATGGACGAACCCGGCCGGATGCAGCGAGATCGACCCGGCGCCGACGCCCGACCCCTTGCGGCTCATGAAGTCACCGTCGACGTAGAACAGCAGCTCGTCCGAGTCGACGTTGGCGTGGTTGTACGGGGCGGGGATGGCGAGCGGGTGGTAGTCGAACAGCCGGGGCACGAAGCTGCACACCACGAACCGCGGGCCGGCAAAGGTCTGGTGCACGGGTGGCGGCTGGTGGATGCGGCCGGTGATCGGCTCGAAGTCGTGGATCGACAGCGCGAACGGGTACAGGCAGCCGGCCCAACCCACCACGTCGAAGGGGTGGAAGCGGTATTGGTAACGGGTCAAACCGCCACGATGGCGGACGACCACCGGCGTCGGCTCACCGTCGGACTCCTCGGCCAGCAGCACCTCCGGCGCCCGCAGGTCCCGCTCGCAGAACGGGGCGTGCTCCAAGAGCTGTCCGCACGACGACAAGTACCGCGAGGGGAAGGTGATGTGGCCGGACGCCTCGACCACGAGGAGCCGCAGCGGCTCGTCGCCGACGGGGATCCAGCGGTGGGTGGTCGACATCGACACCACGACGTAGTCCCCCGGCCCGACGTCCAGCACGCCGTAGACCGACTCCAGCCGGGCGCGGCCCGATCGGACGTACACCAGCTCGTCGCCGATGGCGTTGCGGTAAAGACCGCTGGGCTCGACGGCCGCGACGGCGGCGACCGTGAGGTCGTCGTTACCCACCAGGACGAACCGGGTGCTGACGGCGTCACCACCGGCGGGCAGATCATCGGTGCGGAGGTGCCGGGGCAGCAGGGGATCGTTGGCCACCAGCGGTTCGAGCAGCCTCGGGTCGGGAAGGGTCTCGGCGGCGACG
>DASTFY010000061.1:0-9957 GCA_035719525.1 Acidimicrobiales bacterium | reverse complement strand
CGCCGCGCTTTGGCCGGCTCCTTATCTGTGGATAGGTCCCGGGTCAAGTGACAGGGTGTGGGCCAGGGCGTTGTTGGTTGGCGTGGGCTCCGGTTCGGGGGTCGGGGTCAAGGTGGAGCGCCCGCAGCGAAGCGAGGACGAACGACCTTGACGCTGGCGAGAACCGGTGCAGGCTGGTCGGCGGCTAGGGGCTGGTTGTGTCGATGTGGGAGCGGTTCGGTGGGTGGGCTTGTGGTTGGTGTTGTTGGTTGTGGGCGGTGGTGCGCCGGTCACTCAGCCTTATCTGGGTGCTCGGAGACGGTGCTCCGGCGACGTGATGGTCGATGGGATGGTCCCGGTGGATGGCGGTCGCTCGTTCTACTGGGGTCGGTCACGCGGAGGTGGTGACGACAGGAGCCGGTGGGAGCTGACCGCAGGTCATCGGTTTGAGTGTTGGGCGCAGGGCATGTCGGATGGTCAGGCGGGGGCGGCCCAGGCGTCGTCGCCGAGGGCGCGCAGGGTGTGGTGGCAGCGGCGGGCGAGTTTGCGGGCCACTGACAGGGTGGCTCGGGTTGCTCCGAGCCGGTCGCGGGTGGTCTGGTAGTAGGGGTGGTCGGGAGCGTGGGGACGGGCGGCGCACTTGGCGGCTTCGAACAGAGCCCAGCGCAGCACCGGTGGGCCCTGGCGGGCCAAGCGACCCCGGCCCCGTTTGCTGTCCGAGGAGTGCACGGTGATGTCCAGGCCAGTGTGACGGACCGCGTCAGCCGACGATGAGAACCGCCGGCAGTCGCCCAGCTCGGCCCAGATGGCCACCGCGGTGAGTGAACCGATGCCGTAATGGGCCATGAGCGCCCGACAGCCCGGCTGATGGCGGGCGAACCCGACGATCTCGGCGTGCAACGGTTGGAGCTGAGCGTTGATGGCGTCGATCATGCACAGGGCCACGTCGAGCACCTCCCGAGCTGCCGGTGACACGTCCGCGGTGGCCAACCGGGTTCGACCCTCCACGGTCAGCAACCCTGCAATGACCGGGACGCCGTGGTGGAACAGTTGGGCTTGGATTCGTTGCCGCCAACTGGTGCGCTGATCGACCAACGTCTTGTAGAGCCGCACCCGGCAACGCGCTTCGAGCACGTGCACCGGGGGGATCCACGACTCCGGGATGCTGGCCGCCTGCAACAGCTCCCGCAGATGGCGAGCGTCGAGCTGATCGGTCTTGGCCCGCTTCTTCGGGCCCCGCAGCGCGGCGGTGTCGGCCGGCTCAGCCACATGGGCATCCATGCCAACGGCCCGCAGTTCCTCGGTCACGAATCGCCATCCGGTGCACCCCTCCAACGCGAAGGCCCCCGAAGTCGATGGCAGGTCGTTCAACCAGCTTCGCAACCGCTGCCGCGTGGCCGGGGTGATCTTGCCTCGGCGCACCTCACCAGAATCGGTATCGATGTAGTCGAACGTGATCTGCTGTCGGTGCACGTCGAATCCACCTACGATCGTCATCGGGGCCTCCTCGAGCTCCTAACACTCTTGGCGCACAGCATCCTGCTGCGCCTGACGCCGAGGAGACCCCCACATGCCATCTACTCGCTTCGCTCGGCAATGCGTCAGGTCGGGTTGCGGTGCACCGGCCAAGCCGGACGCACCGGGCCTAGACCGGCCTAGACCTGGCCTAGACCGCGCCGGCCATTCGGCGTCTGGCGGTGCCGTTGAAGCGTTTGTGTCGACGATCTCCGCGTTCAGCGCGGAAAACCTCGACACAAGCGTGCCGGCCGGCCGCTGCGGCCCGCAACTCGACCTGGGGGGGGTTGGCCGGTGCCTTCGAACTCACCGCTCAACCTTCACAGCTTCGCTCGGCAATGCGTACAGCGTCGTTGCAGTGCGCCGGCCAAGCCGGACGCACCGGGTGCGGAGCTTCAGCGCAGCCGTTCCGGCCGGAACCCGTCGCGCTCGGCGGGGTCGCCGACGACGGCCTGACCGGTGATGTCGGCGGCGGTGATGGCGGCCAGCGCCGGCGCGGTCTTGATGCCCGCGCCGCCCTGACCGACGAGCCAGTAGAAGCCGGCGACATCTGGGTCGTACCCGGCCACCGGTACCCGGTCCGCCGCGAAGGTGCGTAGCCCGGCCCAGGCGCGGCGCACGTGACGGACGCCGAGATCGGTGGCTTGGTTGAGCCGGTCCAGGGCCAGTGCCACGTCCAGCTCGTCGGCCGTTGCATCGCCGGGGGACGACGGCGTCTCGTCGGCCGGGGACAGCAGCAGCCCGCCCGCTTCGGGCTCGGCGTAGAACCGCTCGCCAACGTCCATGACCAGAGGCCATCCTCCGACGTCGACCCGGACGCTCACCAGGCAGGCGGTCCGGCGCATGGGCTGCAGCCCGAGCGGCCGCACGCCGGCCCGTTCGGCGATGACGTCGCCCCAGGCGCCGGCGGCATCGACGACGGTCGTGCACCGCAGGGCTTCGGTCGAAGTGTGCACCAGCCACCCGCCCGCCTGCCGCTGCAGACGAAACACTTCGAGGCCGGCGAGGACCGTGCCGCCCGCCGCCTTCACTCCGCGCCCGTAGGCCTGCAGCAGGCCGGCGACGTCGACGGTGAGCGCGCCGGGCTCGTGGAAGCCGCCGGCCGCCGTCCAGCCCGGCCGGAGCTGCGGCACGAGCCGCCGCACCTCGTCGGGGCCGATGCGGGCGGCGACCGTGCTCGGCACCCCTGCGGCCAGCGCGTCGAGCGCGGGGCCGTCGTTCTTCGTGCCGATCCACAACAGCCCGCGGCGGGCCAGCAGGGGGTGGTCGGCGAAGCCTGACGGCGGCCGCGCCAGGAAGTCGCGGCTGGGCGGGACCAGGGGTCGCAGCGCGGACGGGCCGACGGTCTCGTTGACCAGCGCCGCCGAACGACCAGTGGCGTGTAGGCCGAGCTGCGCCTCGCGCTCGACCAGCACCACGGACGCACCCCGCTGGACCAGCGCCCACGCCGCGGACGCCCCGGCGATGCCGCCGCCGATGACGGCGACGTCGGCGCCGGTCACTCGCGAGCGGTCACTCCGGCGCGGTGGCCGCGGAGCGTTGCTGCAGGTCGCGGACGACGGAGGCCATGTGGTCGAACGTGCGGGCCCGGGCCGCTTCTACGTCACCGTCGGCGATGGCGTCGCGAATCTGCTCGTGGTCGCGCCAGCCCAACACACCGCGTCGGTCCGCCAACATCGAGAAGACGAGCTCGGTCTGGTGGCGCAGCGGTGCCACCACCTGCTCCAGATAGGGGTTGCGGGCCATCTGTTCGATGGCGATGTGGAAGTCCCGGTGGCAGGCCGCGGCCTTCACCAGGTCGTTGTCCTTCGTCGCCCGCCGCCCTGCCTGCAGGCAGGCGTCGAGGCGGGCGATCCCGGCCTGGTCGGCGTGCTTGGCGGCCTTCTGCGCCGCGAAGGCCTCCAGCACGCTGCGCAGCTCGAGCAGCTCACGGATTTCGTCCATATCGAAGCGGGTCACCTGTGCGCCCTTGCGCGGCTGCACCTCGACCAGCCCTGTCGCCTCCAGTGCCCGGATTGCCTCGCGCACCGGGTTTCGGGACACGCCGAGTTGCTCGGCCAGGCGGTCCTCGAGCAGACGCTCTCCGGGCTTCAGCTCTCCCCGCATGATCATGGCGAGCAGCTCGTCGGCCACGATCTCGCGAAGCGTCCGATGCGACTCGCCGAGTGTCACGCGCCCTCCTCTTCGTGCGCCACGAAGGTTAGTGGGGGAAGCCTTCCGGGAGGGCTCGGGAGGGCTCGGGGGCGGGTACGCTCGCCCGCCTGTGTCGGACGGACCACTGCGCCTCGGCATCATCGGGCTGGGCCGGATGGGGCGGTTCCACGCTGCGGCGCTGGCCGACGTCGACGCCGTCGAGGTGGTGGCGCTGGCCGAGCCCTCGCCCGACGCGCTGGAGCTGGCCGGCACGCTCCTGCCCGGCCGCGCGGGATACCAGAGCCCGGCCGAGGCGCTGGCCCATCCCGGCCTGGAGGCGGTGCTGATCGCCGCGCCGACCCCGCGGCACCCCGAGCTCGTCGAGGCGGCGCTCGAGGCGGGGCTGCACGTGCTGTGCGAGAAGCCCCTGGCCCTCGACCTGGCCGAGGCAAGCCGCCTCGCCGATCTTGCCGCCGACCGGCATCGCCTCCTGCAGGTCGGATTCTGGCGCCGCTTCGCACCGCCGTGGAGGGTGGCCAAGGAGCGGATCGACGCCGGGGACATCGGCCTGCCGGTCTACCTCCGCCTGGCCCAGTGGGACGCCGACCCTCCACCGGCGACGTTCTGCGATCCGGCGGTCAGCGGGGGGCTGGCCATCGACTGCGGCGTCCACGAGTACGACCTGGCCGAATGGCTGACCGGTCGCCGCGTGCTGCGGGTGTCGGCCTGGCCCCTGCCGGTCGTCGAGCCGGATGTCGGCGCCGCGGGTGATCTGGATAACCTGATCGCCGTCCTGGAGCTGGAGGGCGGCGCGGTGGCTACCGTCGACCTGTCCCGCAACGCCCGCTATGGGGACGACGTGCGCACCGAGATCCTCGGCTCCAACGGCGCGCTGCTGGTTGATCTGCTCCCGACCAGCCGCACCCGTCTGGGCGACGCCGGCGGCGTGCGCGAGCTGCCCAGCTCGATGGCGGAGGACGCGATGGCCGCCGGCGTGGCCGCGCAGGCCGTCGCGTTCGTGGAGGCCATCGCCGGTGGGGATGTCGACGTGCCCCTGGCCGACTGCAGCGTGCGGGCGACGCGCATTGGCTACGCCGTCATCGAGGCCGGGTCCACCGGGCGGGCGGTCGAGCTCGCGCCCGAGGAGTGCTGAACGCGCCTCACCTGGCGCAGTCGACGCGGGCCGGCGGGTCACCGGCGCGAGCGGCGTCGACCAGCGGCCCGTACGCCTCGACGGCCAACGCCCAGGCCCGGCCCTCACGTTCGCGGCTGGTCGCCCACACCACCGCCAGCAGGCTGCCGTCCTGAGCGACCAGGCCCCCGCCCGAATCGCCGGCCGCCACGGGAGCTTCCAGCTCGAAGCCGGGACGCAGGTGCTCTCCCTCGCGATAGATATCGGAGGTGCGGATCGTGACGGCGCGCCGCACACCGACGGGCTGCGACGACACGGTGTCCTCGTCGGCCGTGACGAGCGCGACCGGCTCGGAGGCGGAATATGGCCGTCGGCGGAGGGCGGGTAGATCGAGACCGTCGACGCGCAAGATGGCGGCGTCGAGCGCAGTGTCGATGGCGGCGACGGCGCCCGCCAGCGTCCGACCGTCGGGCGTGCTGACCGTGATCTCCTCCTCCCCGGCGACCGCGTGGGCGACGGTCGCGACGAGCCCGTCGGCCACCACCAGCCCGACGGCACGATTCGGAAGGAGGCGGCACCCGCTGGCCCTGATCGCGACGACGGAGCCGGCGGGGTCGGGCGGGTCCTGGTCGCCGCAGGCTGCCGTCAGTGCGTTGGTCAGCGTGGTCATCAACACCACACCGGAAACCACGCACGCCGCCCGCTTCACGGGTCGACGGCGATCTGGCGCCCGTCGCTCGCCGCACTCGCCGTCGCGGCCTCGACCAGCGCCTGTACCCGGGCGCCCTCGGCCAGGTCGGGTTGGCACGGCCGGCCGTCCGCGGCCGCGTCGACCCAGGCCCTGGTCATGGAGTCGCCGGCGCGGAACACGTCGCGGTACGTGTCGTGGACGGACGAGCGTCGAGCGCCCTGCCAGAGCTCGTCGGGCACCGGGAGGACCTGCGGGCCGCCGTGGTCGCCCGAGCGCAGGCCACGTACCTCCTGGACGGTGTCCCAGTCGTTGCGGGCGTAGAGCGTGCCTTCGCTGCCGTGGACCTCGGCGTGGTGCGTCTGCCCGAACGGCGTGCCCTCCCAGCACACTGCCGACACCTGCAACGTGCCGTAGGCGCCCGACGCGAAGCGCAGCGTCATCACCGCGCTGTCCTCGCCATGGACGTAGTCACTCCCATCGGGCCGGAGATCGCGCTCCACGAAGGTCTGGGAGATGGCGCCGATCGAGGACACCTCGCCCAGCCACCAGCGGGCCAGGTGCAGCCAGTGGCTGCCGAGGTCGCCCAGCAAGCCTCCGCCCGAACGGGCGACGTCGAAGCGCCAGGAGTACTCGGGCCCGCGGGCATAGCCGGTGAAGTAGCGCAGGTTCAGGTGGTAGGGCTGGCCCACGTAGCCCTCCTCGACGAGGGCCTTCATCCACCGGTTCGTCGGCATCCAGCGGTACGTGAAGGGCACCATGGTCACGATCCCCGCCGCCTCCGCCGCGGCAGCCATCGCCGCGGCTTCGTCGGCGGACAGCGCCACCGGTTTCTCGCACAGCACGTGGAGGCCCCGGTCGGCGGCCGCCATGACGACGTCGTGATGCGTGTCGTTCGGCGACGCCACGATCACGGCGTCGATCGATCCGGAGTCGACCATCTCGAGCCACTCGGTGTGCACCTGGGGCACGCCCCACCGGGCCGCGCTGGCCCGTGTGCGATCCGGGTCGCGTCCGCACAGCGCGGTGATGGCGCCCCGCGGGTGATGAGCCAACGCGGGCAGGTACATCGCGTCGGCCCACCAGCTGGTGCCGATCAGACCCACCCGCAGCGTCATGAGTGCGAAGGTAGCGAGCCGCGCCCGTCGAGGCGGGCCGTGGTCCGGCGGATCACCAGTGCCGGCGCCACCGCGATGTCCACCACCGTGGTGCGGGTGTGCCCGACCCGTTCCAGCAGGGCCTCGAACGACCTTCGTCCCATCTCGGCCCTCGGCTGGTCGATCGTGGTCAAGGCGATGTGGTGCATTGCGGCGAGGCCGGTGTTGTCGTAGCCCACGAGCGACACGTCCTCCGGCACCCGCAGCCCCTCCCGGCCCAGCCCACCGAGCACCCCGGCCGCGCTCAGGTCGTTGGCGGCGAAGATGGCCGAGGGCAGCGTGCCGCTCCGCACCAGCCCGGTGACGGCCCGGACGCCCGAGAGCTCGGTGAAGTCACCGCCCACCACCCGATCCGGCAGCCCGTGCATCGCCATCGTGCGCCGGTAGCCGGAACGGCGCGGCGCGCTGCCCGCCCCCCGGCCGCCGTCGATGTGCACGATGTGTTCGTGACCGAGCCCGACGAGGTGGTCGACAGCCAGCCGGGCGCCCTGCTCCTCGTGGTTGTTGACGGTGTCGACCACCTTCGAGCGCAGGCGCCGCCCGACGGCGACGACCGGCACGGTGCCGGCCGCCGCCTCGATGGCGGCCTTGGGCAGGCGGGAACCGACCAAGATGACCCCGTCCACGCGCAGCTCGAGGAAAGCTTCGACGGCGTCGGCCTCCGCCGTTGGGCGCACGCGGCCAGTGCTGAACAACACGCGATAGTCGGTGACGTCCGCCGCCTGCAGGACGCCGTCGGCCACCTCGGCGAAGAACGAGTTGTGCAGGTCGTTCAGCAGCACGCCGACGGTCATCGTCCGCCGGCTGGCCAGGTTCCGGGCGAGGAGGTTCGGTCGGTAGCCGAGCCGCTCGGCCGCCGCCAACACGTCTCGCCGAGACCGCTCGCTGACCTTGGGCGAGTCGCGCATCACGAGGCTCACGAGCGCCCGGGACACGCCGGCGGCTCGCGCCACATCTTCCATGGTCGGCTGCGCCACGGCGTTGCCCCCAAAGATCCTTGACAGCGACCTGAGGCGAGCATAAGAGTTAGAGCGCTCCAACGCAATGAGTCCCGGAGCCGGGGGGAACGTGGACGACGAGGGCCGGGGCGAGCGCCCGGGGATCATCGACCGGGTGGCAGGCGCGCCCATCTCGTGGGGCGTCTGCGAGGTGCCCGGATGGGGGACCCAGCTCCCCGTCGAGCGCGTCCTCGGCGAGATGCACGACCTCGGGCTGGTGGCCACCGAGCTGGGAGCGATCGGGTGGCTGCCCACCGAAACGGAAGCCCTCCGCGCCACGCTCGACGCCCACCAGCTGCGCGTCGTGGGCGCGTTCGTCCCGCTGGCCTGCCATGACCCGGACCGCCGCGATGCCACGCTGCGGTCGGCCGAGACGATGGCTGCGCTGCTGGAGGACATCGGGGCCGACAACTTCGTGACCGCCCTCGTGAGCGATCCCGACGACTGGGCTCGTCCCGAGGTGTCCGAGGCCGGTTGGTCTCATCTGTTCTCCATGCTCGGCGAGGTCGAGGCCATCGCCCGCGACCATGGCCTGCACCAGGTCGTCCATCCGCACGTCAACACCCTCGTCGAGACCGCGGACGAGCTGGACCGGTTGCTCGACTCCTCCGAGGTCGACATCTGCCTGGACACCGGCCATGTCACCATCGGCGGCGCCGATCCGCTCGTCCTAGCGGACCGCTACGCCGGGAGAGTCGGTCTCGTCCACCTGAAGGATGTCCGCGCCCCCGTCGCGGCACGGCTCAACGGCGGCGAGCTCACCTTGATGGCCGCGGTCCAGGAAGGGCTCTTTGCGTCGCTCGGCGAGGGCGACGTGCCCATCGCCGAGACCATCACCTCCCTCGAGCGCCAGGGCTACGACGGCCTCTACGTGCTCGAGCAGGACGTGGCCATCACCGACGGGGAGCCACCCCTCGGTGAAGGCCCCGTGCGCGACGTCGCCAAGAGCGTCGCGTTCCTCCGGTCACTCGATGCCTCACTGGGCGCTACGGTCCGCCCGGGGACGAGCGGGTCGTGACCGGATCAGCATCCACCACCACGACCGCGAGAACCCGACACCACCACCTTTGAGGGGGAACCAATCCATGAGACAACGCCGGTATCTACTCGCCGCTCTGGCGGCTCTCGGCCTGGTGGCCGCGGCCTGCAGCAGCGACGGCGACGGTGGCGCGACCACCGAAGCGACGACCGGGGTGACCGCCGGGGACACGACTGCCGCCACGGGGGACACCACTGCCGCCACCACTGGTGACACGGTCGACGTCACCCAGGGCCAGGACGTGAACCTGTACGTCATCACCCACGGTGATGACGGGGTGTTCTGGTCGGTGGTCCAGAAGGCCGTCGAGCAGGCGGGCGCGGACCTCGGCATCAACGTGACGTACCAGGGCGCCAACAACGACGCCGAGACCCAGTCGCAGATGATCGAGGCCGCGATCGCCACCAACCCGGACGGCATCGCCATCTCGCTGGCCGACCCCGAGGGGCTCTCCGCGGCGGCGCAAGCCGTGACGGACGCCGGCATCCCGCTGTACACGATCAACTCCGGCGTCAACAACTACAAGGACCTCGGTGGCATCACCCACATCGGCCAGACCGAGACCATCGCCGGCAACGGCGCTGGTGAGCGCTTCAACGAGGCTGGCACCACGAAGATCCTCTGCGGTCGCCAGGAGCAGACCAACGTGGCACTGGAGGAGCGGTGCGAGGGCCTGGCCGAGACCTTCAGCGGTGAGGTCATCTCGGAGTTCGTCGGCCTGGATGCCGACCCCGAGGCGCAGGAGCAGCAGATCGCTGCCCTGCTGCAGGCCAACCCGGACGTCGATGGCTTCATGGGCACCGGCCCCAACCTGCCGCTGCGGGCCATTGCCGCGGCCCAGACCGCCGGCCGTGAGCTGACCATCGGCGGGTTCGACCTGTCGCCCGACCTGATCACCGCCATCGAGGCCGGCGACGTCGCCTTCACGGTGGACCAGCAGCAGTACCTGCAGGGCTACCTGCCGGTGGTGCTGATGTACCTCCAGGCCACCAACCTCAACACCGCTGGTGGCGGTCTGCCCATCCTGACCGGTCCCGGCTTCGTGGACACGGAGAACGTGGCCGAGGTCAAGGCGTTGGTGGAGCAAGGCACCCGCTGACCGAGGTCGGCACGGTTCGATGTGGAGTGGGAGGGCCGCTGGTCCTCCCGCTCCGCTCGATCTTCTCGGGGGGATCGCAACGTGACTGAAGCGGTAGTGACGGAGCAGGGCGCCCAGACGGCGGCGGGCGCTCCCTCGCCCACGGTCGACGAGCGGCTCACCCATCGGGGCCCGATCCAGCGGTTGCTGGTCCGCCCCGAGATCGGCGCGCTGATCG
>DASTFY010000060.1:0-2714 GCA_035719525.1 Acidimicrobiales bacterium | reverse complement strand
GGGGTCTGAATGGCGCTGCCGCAATCGCGGTTCGCGCAGCCCCTTCGGGTCGCAAGGTGAGCGCTGCCTTCATACGGCAGAGCTGATCGGGTTCGGGGGGGGCGAGTAGCTGAGAACCGAATCCGAATGCCGCTCGGACATGATCCGAATGTAGGTCGGGGCAGTCGACCCGAACGCCCCTCAGTTCGCCGGTCGAGGCCGCATTCGGGTCGCGGCACCTAAGGTCGCATGGCAGCCGGCGGGGAGCCGGCTTGGGAGGATGAGACGATGGCCAGCAACGGTGCCGGCGCCACCGGAGGTGCGATCTATGGCTTGGGCATCTTCGGGGCGTGGGTGTACTTCTGGCAGCAAGCCGACTCCTTCTGGGAGTACGTGCTCGTGCTCCTCCAGGGCCTGTTCTGGCCGGCCTGGATGGTCTACGAGGGATTCGACGCCCTCAACGCCTGACCGGTTCGGGATGGCCGAGGATGCGATGCAGTTCGGCGGTGACGGCGTCGGCATCCAGGTCGGGCCGACGGGAGCGGATCCCGGCGACGGTCATGGCCATGACGTCATCACTCATCGTCATCGCCAGCTCGAGTCGTTCCACGGGTGACAGCGAGCGATAGACCTCGAGCCGCAGGGCGTGAGCCTCAGCGGTGGTGTCCGCGGATCGCATCAGCCAACCCTACGACGGCCCTGTGACCAGCTGCGGTGTGGCAACGGCTGTGACCTACCTTCGGAGGGCCGACCTATCAGATCGATGACCCGAGGACGGAGCGGGGTCAGCCTGCCGAGCCTGGTGCTGGCCAGATGAAGAACGAAGGGGACAGATGATCGACCGGGAGCGAGTGGTGAAGGGCCTGGAGGCCGAGCGGAGGCTCTACGCCGAGCAGAACCCGCGGTCCCAGCAGGCCGCGAAGGAGGCGACCCACCTGTTCGGCGGCGTGCCCATGACGTGGATGGCCAAGACCGCCGGGGGCTTCCCCCTCTTCCTGGACCGGGCGTCCGGGGCCCGGGTCACGACCATCGACGGCCACGAGCTGGTCGACTTCTGCCTCGGTGACACCGGCGCCATGGCCGGCCACTCGCCACCGGCGACGGTCGCCGCTGTCCAGGCCCGCTACGCCGACGCCGGTGGGGCGACGGCGATGATGCCCACCGAGGACGCCGCCGTGGTGGCGGCCGAGCTGACCCGCCGCTTCGGGGTCAGCGCCTGGAGCTTCGCCCTCACCGCCACCGACGCCAACCGCTGGGCGCTGCGGCTCTGCCGGGCGCTCACCGGCCGGCCGAAGGTCCTGGTCAACGCCTGGTGCTACCACGGCAGCGTCGACGAGTCGCTCATCGTGACCTCGCCGTCCGGCCCCGTGGCCCGCCCGGGCAACGTGGGCGCGCCCTGCGAGGTGACCGAGAGCAGCCGGGTCGCCGAGTTCAACGATCTCGAGGGCCTGAAGGAGGAGCTGGCCCACGGGGACGTGGCCGTCGTCCTCATGGAGCCCGCCCTGACCAACATGGGCATCGTCCTGCCCGAGCCCGGCTACCTCGAGGGGGTCCGCGAGCTCACCCGTGAGGCGGGGACGCTGCTGATCATCGACGAGACCCACACCCTCTCCGCCGGGCCCGGCGGTTGCACAGCGGAGTGGGGCCTGGACCCCGACATCGTGACCCTCGGCAAGGCCATCGCCGGCGGCATCCCGATCGGGGCCTACGGCCTTCGTGCGGACCTGGCCGAGCGCCTGCTGTCCCGTGAGGACCTCGACCTGGTCGACACCGGCGGCGTCGGGGGCACCCTGGCCGGCAATGCCCTGTCCCTGGCCGCCGCCCGGGCCACCCTCGAGCTGGTCCTCACCGCCGAGGCCTTCGACGGGATGATCGCCCTGGCCACCCGCTACGACGAAGGCGTCCAGCGGATCATCGCCGAGCACGGCCTGCCGTGGTCGACGAGCCAGCTCGGCGCCCGCTCCGAGTACCGCTTCGCCAATCCCGCCCCCCGCAACGGCACCGAGTCCCAGGCCAGCGAGGACGTCGACCTGGAGGACTACCTCCACCTCTACCTGGTCAACCGGGGCATCCTCCTCACCCCGTTCCACAACATGGCCCTGATGTGCCCAGCCACCACCGAAGCCGACGTGGACCTGCACCTCCAGGTCCTCGACGACGCGGTCGCCTCCTTGTCGTGATGGACGCCGCCTTCGCCCTGTCCTGAAGCCGGGTCAGTCGGCCGGGACGACCTCGATGGTGCCCTGCATGCCGTACGCGGCCGATGGCGGAGAGTCAAGGAGTGACTGGAGGGCTTGCGATCCCCTGCGCGCGACCGCTGAGCTCGCGGTCGAGGGTTTCCTGGGCGTCGCGCATCGCCTCGACATAGGCGGGCTCGGTCAGCCGGCGCATTCCCTCCTCGGGGCTGACGTCTTCAACGACCGCGCTGATCCACCAGATGTTGCCGAATGGATCGCGCACGCGGCCGACGCGCTGGCCGAAGGCATGGGTGCGTGGCTGGGTGACCACGCGGGCACCCGCGGCGACGGCGCGGTCGATGACGGCGTCCGCGTCGGTGACGAAGATTCGAAGCATCGAGGGCGTAGCTGGCCAGCCGTCTCGTCGATCGAAGGCGAGGAGGGTGATGTCACCGACCTGGATCTCGGCGTGTCCGATGCTCCCATCCTCGAGCGGCACGCGTGCGAGCTCTTCGCCGTCGAAGGCGGCACCGATGAAGTCGAGCAGCTGGCCGGTGT
>DASTFY010000059.1:0-7518 GCA_035719525.1 Acidimicrobiales bacterium | reverse complement strand
TCGGCTCCTACTCGCTTCGCTCGGCAATGCCTCATGTCTCGTTGCGGTGCGCCGGCCAAGCCGGACGCACCAGGCCCGGCACCGCCGCTGCGCTTCAGCCGGTGGTGAGCAGGCCCTCCGGCCGGTAGGCTCGCACTTCGCTATGTACGCAGTCATCTCTGCCGGAGGGCGCCAGGAGCGCGTCGTGGAAGGCCAGCGGGTCGAGGTGGACCTGCTCAGCGCAGCCGAGGGTGACGAGGTCAGCCTGTCGGCCGTCCTCCTGGTCGATGGCGCGACCGTCCTGGCCACGCCGGACCAGTTGAAGGGCGTCGCCATCACGGGCACCGTGGTCGGCACGGCCAAGGGTCCCAAGATCAACGGCTTCACCTACAAGCGCCGGACCAACCAGCGCCGCCGGTACGGGCACCGCCAGAAGTATTCCGTGGTCGAGATCACCAAGATCTCGGCGGGCAAGAAGGGCTGAGGAGGCCGCGATGTCCAAGACCAAGGGCGGCGGCTCCACCCGCAACGGGCGCGACTCCAACGCCCAACGCCTCGGCGTCAAGGTGTTCGACGGCACGGCCGTCACCGCCGGCGCCATCATCGTGCGTCAGCGGGGCACCAAGTTCCACCCCGGTCGCAATGTCGGCCGCGGGGGCGACGACACGCTGTTCGCGCTGGTGGACGGCAAGGTCAAGTTCGGCCAGCGCAACAACCGCAAGCTGGTCGACGTCAACCCAGCCGGCTGAACGAATCGACCCCCCGGGGCAGCTTGTCGGGGTCCCAGCCCAAGAGGCCCACGGCCTGCGAGCAGGCGAAGCGATCGGTCATCCCGCCGACGTAGGTGACCGCCGCTCGCAGCGCGGTCTCGCCGCCGGCCTCGACCCCCTGCTGACGGTCGGCCGGGAGCAGGTTGGGCCGGTCGGCGTAGTGCTCGACCAGCGCCTGGAGCACGGCGATGACGCTGCGGGCCTGAGCCACCGAGGCCGGGCGCAGGTAGACCTGCTGGTAGTTGAACTGGCGGAACGCGCCGAGAGCCTCAGCGGCCGGCGCCGTCATACCGACCTGGCCGGTGGTGAGCGTGGCCTCCACCATGGCGTCGATGAACGTCCCGAGCTGGCGGGCTCGCCGACGCCCGACGCGCTCCGTGACCATCTCGGGCAGCATGGCGGGGGTGACGATGCCGGCCGAGACGGCGTCCTCGAAGTCGTGGCAGACGTAGGCGATGCGGTCCGCCCAGGACACCACCTCGCCTTCCGGTGTGCTCGGCGCGGGCCGTGACCAGGAGTGGTTGCGGACGCCGTCCAGGGTCTCGGCGCACAAGTTGAGCGGCTCCAGCACGACGTCCGCGCCCCAGACCGCATGGTCGTAGCCCTCGGCCAGGTACGGACTCAGGGCGTCTTCGCTGGCGTGCCCCCCGGGGCCGTGACCGCAGTCGTGCCCGAGCGCGATGGCCTCGGCCAGGGCCAAATTGAGCCCGAGGGCCGCGGCCACGCCCTTGGCGACCTGGGCCACCTCGAGCGCGTGGGTCAGCCGGGTGCGTTGATGGTCGTCGGGGAACACGAACACCTGGGTCTTGCCGGCGAGCCGGCGGAACGCGGCGGCGTGCAGGATCCGGTCCCGGTCCCGCTCGAAGCAGGTGCGCCACGGGTCCGGCTCCTCCGGCCGCTGGCGGCGGCCGGCACCGCTGGCTCGGGTGGCGTGGGGAGCGAGCATGCGGTCCTCGGCCGCCTCCCGAGCGGGGCGGGAGGCGCCGGCAGTGTGGCCGGCACCGGCGTGGGAGCCGGCGTGTGCGACCACGATGTCGCCGTCGAGATGGCCACCCATGGTGGCCGACCAGACCTCTGCTCGCTCGGATGCCCGCTCGGATGCCCGATTGGAATCCATCGACCCCCAGGGTACGCAGGGGGTGTGTCGCGGTGGGCGGGTAGCCTCGACCGGCCGTGGCCACCTTCGTCGACGAGTGCGGGCTGAACGTCCGCGGCGGGGACGGGGGAGCCGGCTGCATCAGCTTTCGGCGGGAAGGCCCGGTCGTTCACGGCGGTCCCAACGGCGGCGACGGCGGGAAGGGCGGGGACGTGTGGCTGGTGGCGGATCGCAACGTGGCGTCGCTGCTGGCCTTCCGTGACCATCCCCACCGGCGGGCCGCCAGCGGGGTGCACGGCAAGGGCAAGGACCTGCACGGCAAGCGGGGCGAGGACCTGGAGGTCCACGTTCCCGAAGGCACGGTCGTCTATCCACTTCACGGCTCCACGGTGCTGGCCGACCTGGCCCGCCACGGCGACCGATTCCTCGCCGCAGCGGGGGGGCGCGGTGGGAGGGGCAACGCCAAGTTCCTGACCAACCGGCGGCGAGCGCCGAGCTTCGCGGAGCAGGGTGAGGTGGGCGAGGAGCAGTGGCTGCGCCTCGAGCTGAAGTTGATGGCCGACGTGGCGCTCGTCGGGTTCCCCAACGCCGGCAAGAGCACCTTCATCAGCCGCATCTCGGCCGCCAAGCCCAAGGTGGCCGACTACCCCTTCACGACGCTGACTCCTCACCTCGGCGTCGTCCGGGCCGGTGAAGGCGCGGAGTTCGTCGTCGCCGACATCCCCGGCCTCATCGAAGGCGCCAGCGAGGGCCGGGGCCTCGGCCTGCAGTTCCTCCGCCACATCGAACGGGCGCGGGTGCTGTGCCTCCTGCTCGATCTGACCCCACTCGACGGGACCACGCCGGAGCGGCAAGAGCAGGTGCTGCTCCACGAACTGGCCTCGTACCGGCCCGAGCTGCTCGAACGGCCGCGGCTGGTGGTGGGCACGAAGGCCGATGTGGCTCCGGCGAGGACGGGTGGTCCGGCGCTGCGCATGTCTGCGGTCACCGGCGAAGGCGTGCAGGAGGTGGTGCACCGGCTGGCGAGGCTCGTCGGCGAGGCCCGCACCGACGCGCCGGAGGCCGAGAGCTTCGTGGTGATCCGCCCCGAGGTGGAGGGGGTGGCCGTCACTCGGGAGAGCGACCACCACTTCCGGGTGAGCGGGCGCCAGGCCGAGCGGGCCGTCGCCCTGTCGGACGTGACCGACCGCCAGGCCCTGGACTTCATCGACGAGCGCATGAAGCGCCTGGGGGTGGGACGCGCACTCGCCCGTGCCGGGGCGCAGGCGGGCGACGTCGTTCACATCGGCGAGTTCAGCTTCGAGTACGAGCCGGACGGCTGAGCGGTGACGCGGATCATCGTCAAGGTCGGGAGCTCCTCGCTGACGGGCGATCTCGGCCAGGTCAACAGCGGCATGATCGCCGACCTGTGCCGGCAGGTCACCGACGTCCGGGAGCGCGGCCACCAGGTGGTGCTGGTCAGCTCTGGCGCGGTCTCCGCCGGCGTCGCCGCGCTCGGGCTGTCACAGCGTCCCGTCGATCAGCCGACGCTCCAGGCGCTCGCCGCGCTGGGCCAGCCGCGCCTGATGGAGACCTGGAGGCGGTCGTTGGCCGAGCGTGGCGCGGTGGCCGCCCAGGTGCTGATGGTGCCGCACGACTTCGTGAACCGGCGCCAGTACCTTCATGCCCGTCAGACGCTGGTGCGGCTGTTGGAGCTGGGGTGTGTGCCGGTGGTCAACGAGAACGACGCCGTCGCCCACGGCGACGTGCGCTACGGCGACAACGACCGCGTCGCCGCACTGGTGGCCCACCTGGTGAGCGCCGACGTCCTGCTCCTGCTCACTGACCTGGACGGGCTCTACACCGCCGACCCGCGGCGGGAGCCCTCGGCCGAGCTCATCGGCCACGTTGCCGCCGACGACCCGATCCTGGGCGTCGTCGCCAGCGGCACGGGCTCCAGCAGGGGGAGCGGGGGCATGGCCTCGAAGCTCACCGCGGCCCGCATCGCGTCGTGGTCCGGCGTGCGGGCGGTCATCGCCCGAGCCGATCGGCCCGATGTCGTGGCATCGGCCGTGGCCGCGGGTGCCGAGATCGGGACGACGTTCGAGGCCAACGAACGCCGGCTGCCCGCCCGCAAGCTGTGGATCGCCTTCGCCAGTGCACCGGCCGGTCATCTCGTGGTCGACGACGGCGCCCGGGCGGCGCTGGTGGAACGGGGGACGTCTCTGCTGCCCGCCGGGGTGATCGAGGTCAGCGGCCAGTTCGACGAGGGCGACACCCTGGACGTCACCGATCGTGAGGGCGCCGTGTTCGCCCGGGGGATGGCGGCCGCCGACGCCAAGGTGCTGCGGCGCACCGCCGGGCGCCGGACGAGCGACCTCCCGGCCGATGTGGCCCACGAAGCCATCCACCGCGACGACCTGGTGGTCCTCCCTCGGGCCTGAGCCGGTCCGGGCGCCCTCGTCCGGCGATTCGCCGGCGAATCGCCGCGCGCGAGGTGTGATACCAGAGCGTCGAAAAGCGCGTTGTCGAAAAGCGCGTTCTGGCCGCGCACTTCGCGTTATGACACTCCGGCCGCTTCGCCTCCGGCTGATCAGGGCTGGGGCGGGGAGCCGGCCTCCAAGCCCTCTAGGCCCGCCGCGCCCTCGAGGCCGAGCTCGGAGCGGAGCTCGGAGAGCCGGGCCTGCGCGGTGGCATTGGCGGTGGCCTCTTCGATCTCGCGGATGCTGGCGTCGACCGTCATCTCGTTGAGCTCGGCCATCGCCTTGGCCTTGGCGTAACGGGCGTCGATCTTGTCCCGCACCTCGTTCAGCGTCGGGACGTCGTCGCCCACGGCCTCGTTCAGGCTGGCCATGGCCTTGTTCATCTGCTCTTGCATCTTCGCCTGCTCCAGCTGGCTGAGGAGCTTGGCCCGCTCGGCCAGCTTCTGCTGCAGCACCCGGGAGTTGTGCTGGACCGCGGCCTTGGCCTGGTCCGACGCCGAGGTCGCCTGCAGCACGAGCGCCTTGAGATCGTTCGTGTCCTTCTCGACCTGGATGAGCTGGGTGGCGATGGTCTCCGCGGCGGCGTTGAGCTGGGCCGTCTTGGCGGTGTCCCCGGCCTTTTCCGCCTCGGCCGCCATGACGAGCGCCTGGCGGGTGTTGGCGTTGAGCCGCTCCAGGTCGGTCATGCGCTTGTTGAGTCGCAGCTCCGCCTGCTTCTGGCTGGCGATGACGTTGGCCGCCTGCTCCTTCAGCCGCCGGTGCTGGTCCTGTGCCTCGCGGAGCGCCTGCTCGAGCTGCACCGCGGGATCGGCCATCTCGTTGAATGCGCCCGTGAGCTTGGCGGTCAGGTAGCCCCACCATCGCCGGATCATCGTGATCATGCGGGCAATCTACGGCTCACCAGGCGACGGGCTGCCGCGATCTCCGGTGATCGCAGCAGGGCCAGCACGCCGAAGTACACGGCGACGCCCACCACGGTGCCCGCCAGCACCCGCCCGGCTGCCGCCAGCCCGCTGTTGCCACCGAGCTGCCTGGTGACGAGCCACACCGCCTCGGCCATGAGCAGCGCAGCCAGCAACATGCGTCCCAGGCTGGCGAAGATCGGCGCCAGCCCGTAGCCGGGCACTTTGTACGACAACACCTGGAGCGCCCATGCCGCGCTGAGCAGGTAGGCCAGCGCGAAGGCCAGACCCAGACCGAGCACGCCGTAGCGGTCGACCAGCACGAATGCGAACACGATGTTGAGGATGTTCTCGCCCACGTTGATCACGAACGGGGTGCGGGTGTCCTGGTGGGCGTAGAACCCTCGCAGGACGAACAGGTAGACCGAGAAACCCACCAGGCCGAGGGACAGACCGGCCAGGGCCCGGCTGGTCGTGATGGCGGCCTGCTCGCTGAACTGCCCGTGCTGCAGGAACACGCCGATGATGGGCCGGGCCAGCACGAGCAGTCCGAGCGAGGCGGGGAAGGTGAACAGCGCCACCAGCCTGACCCCGAGGGCTGACCGGGCGATGAACGACGCCTTGTCCTTGCGGGCCACGAAGCGGGCCAGATCGGGGACGAAGGTGGTGGTGATCGACACCGCCAGCAGCCCGTGCGGGAGCTGGAAGAACGTGAACGCCTTGGCGTAGGCGTCCTGCCCCCCGCTGCCCGGCTGCGCCAGGTTCTTCACCACGATCAGCGCCACCTGGTTGGCGGCCACGTAGCCGAGCGTCCATGCGGACAGCGTCACCAGCTTGCGGACCGCGGGGTGCCGCCACGCCGGGCGGAACCGCAGACGCACGCCGGCTCGGATCAGCGCCGGCACGAGTGACAGCGCCATCACCGCGATGCCCACCGTCGCGCCGACGCTGAGCAGCAGGCGGAAGCCGGCGTCGTCGCCGGCCGCGTCGAGCGACGGATCGACGCCGTCGAGGACGCTCGGCACCGCGAGCAGGAAGCCGATGATCACCAGGTTGGCCAGCACCGGCGCCCACGCCGGGGCGAAGAAGCGGCGCCGCGCCTGGAGTAGCGAGGACCCGAGCGCCATGAGCCCGTAGAAGAAGATCTGGACGAGGAAGACCCGGGCCAGTGCGGTGCCCACCCCGCGGTACTGGTCGGCATCGACGGCCGGATCGGGCGACAGCGAGAACAGCCGGAAGATCAGCGGCGCCGCCACCACCGCTGCCGCGGTCAGGGCGGCCAGGACGATCACCGACACGCTGACCACCGCGCTCGTGGCCTCCTCGTCGTCGTCCTCCAACTGTGCGGTGAACAGCGGCACCAGCGTGGCCGACAGCACACCTCCGATGAGCAGCTCGTAGATCGAGTTGGGGGAGTTGTTGGCGCCGTCGTAGGCGTCGGCCAGCGCGTTCTGGCCGATGACGATGCCGAAGACGATGATGCGCGCCAGCCCGGTCAGCCTCGAGAACAGCGTCCCCAGAGCGACCGAGACGTTGGCGGCGAGGAGGCGTTGCTCGTCGCTCTGGACCGGTTCGGTCACGGGCTGGGCCACGCCTGCGGCGGGCCGGGAGAACCTCCCTCGTCGGCCCGGTCGGCCTCCTCGAGCGCCTGGCGGAGCGACTCCATCTCGCTCACCAGGCTGTCGACGTCGTCTCCCAATCCCGAGATGGCCGAGGCGCTACCGCTCACGGACAGCTCCACCGCCCGTGCCACCAGCTCGTCCAGCCGGGCGTCGAGCAGCCGCAGCCGGTCGCGGGCATCCGTCGAGACGGCCTGCATGCGAGCGGCCGTGGCCAGCTGCGCGGCGAGCGCGTCGCGGGTAGCGGCGGTGTGAGAGCCGGCGGGCTCCTGATCGAGCCGCTGCAGCTCGGCCCGGGCGCTCCGCACGTCGAGCGTCTTCAGGCCGGCGTCGATGTCGTGGCCCCGCGACGCCACTTGCCACACCTCGCTCACCCCCTGTTGCAGCCGGGTGCCGATGTCCGCCAGGCGGAGCTTGAGCGGGCCGTCAGGAGTGGCCTCCACCGTTCGCTCGTAGCGGGCCTGCGCGGCCAGCGAGGCCTGCACGTACCGGCGCCAGGGCTCGGCGAGGACGAAGGGGTCGATGCGCTCCGACCGATGGTCGCCGCGAGGGACCGCCGCCGCGACGCGCCCACCCCACGCCACCGCGGCGAACCCGATGGCCGCCGGGATGCCGAGCCCGGCGACCAGTGCCACCGCGGCACCCACCCCAGCCATCACGATGCCGAGCGGCGAGGTCATGGCCCGCGCC
>DASTFY010000058.1:0-2051 GCA_035719525.1 Acidimicrobiales bacterium | reverse complement strand
GCCTCCCGGCGCCCGGGTGGGTCGGGTGTCGGCCCGGCTGGTCGTCGCGCTCGTCCCCTGGCTGGTCCGCAAGCGCCGCCGTCGCTACGACACTCTCGAAGCCAGCCGCACCGACCTGTCGCGTCGCCTGCGCCTGGCCGCCGAGGCGCTGGGACCGACCTACATCAAACTCGGTCAGATCATCTCCTCGGGAGAGGGCCTGTTCCCCTCCGAGCTGGTCGACGAGTTCAAGCTGTGCCGGGACCAGGTGAAGGCCGAGACCTTCGCCACCGTGCGGGAAGTCGTGGAGGAGGACCTGGACGCGACGCTCGAAGCGACCTTCGCCTGGTTCGATCGCAGGCCCCTCGCCGCCGCCTCCATCGCTCAGGTCCACGCCGCCGAGCTGCACACCGGCGAGCCGGTCGTCGTCAAGGTGCAGCGCCCCCAGGTGGCCGGGCTGGTGCGCCAGGACCTGCGGGCGATGGCCTGGCTGGCGCCCCACCTCGTGGGTCGGATCCCCATCGCCGCGCTGGCCAACCCGCCGGCTCTAGTCGAGCTGTTCGCCGAGACCATCGTGGAGGAGCTGGACTTCCGACTCGAGGCCGCGAACATGCTCGACATCGCGGCCGTCCTCGCCGACCTCCGGCAGCGGGGCTACGTCGTGCCCCGTCCGCACCCGCGCCTCGTCACGCGGCGGGTATTGGTGATGGAGCGGCTCTCGGGCTTCAAGTTCGACGACGTGGCCGGCATGCGCGATGCCGGCATCGACACCGAGGCCGTGGTCCGCACCGGGATGATCGCCTTCATGGAGGGCGCCATGATCCATGGCGTCTTCCACGGCGACCTGCACGGCGGCAACCTGTTCGTCATGCCCGACGGGCGGACGGCGCTGCTCGACTTCGGCATCGTCGGACGATTGGATGACCGTCGCCGTCAGGCCTTCCTGCGCCTCATGCTGGGCGCCACCACCAACGACGTGAAGGGCCAGCTGGCCGCCCTCCGCGACTTGGGCGCGTTGCCTCCCGACACCGACCTGCGGGCCGTCATCAAGGATCTGCGGCTCGATCAGCCGCCCGTCGACCCGACCACCCTCAGCGGGGAGGAGCTGGTGAAGGAGGTCCAGCGCCTCGTGAAGGCCCTGCTCGGTTACGGGGCGCGCATGCCCAAGGAGCTGATGCTGTACGTCAAGAACATGGTGTTCCTCGATGGCGCCATCGCCCGCCTCGCCCCGGATCTGGACATCCTGGCTGAGATCGCCAACATCTCGATGCACTTCGCCCACACCCACGGTGAGCGCCTGGGCCGAGAGCTAGGCATCGACCACACGCAGGTCGAGGTGAACCTGACGGGTGTGAAGGCCAGCTTGGGCCTGGATGCCTCGACGCAGACCATCACCTACCGGGACCTGCAGAAGCGCCGGGAGCTGATCAACCGGCGCATGCGCGACCACATCCGCCCCGAGGATTGACCGTGCGGCTGGTCGTGGCGCGCTGCCGGGTCGACTACGAGGGTCGGTTGGCGGCCCACCTGCCGGAGGCGGTGCGGCTGCTGATGGTGAAAGCCGACGGCTGCGTGGCCGTCCACGCCGACGGCGGCGCCTACAAGCCGCTCAACTGGATGAACGCGCCGAACGTGCTACGGGAGGAGCCCGGCCGCTGGGAGATCACCAACCCCAAGGGGGAGCGCCTGTCCATCGAGCTGCTCGAGGTGCTGAGCGACACGAACTGGGACCTGGGGGAGGGCGCCGGTCTGCAGAAGGACGGCGTCGAGGCCCATCTCCAGGAGCTGCTGGCAGCCACGCCCCACGTGCTCGGCGCCGGCCTCACCCTCGTCCGCCGTGAGTACCCGACCGCCCTTGGGCCCGTGGATCTGCTCTGCCGGGACGTCGACGGCCTGACGGTCGCCATCGAGGTGAAGCGCCGAGGCGAGATCGACGGGGTCGAGCAACTCACGCGCTACGTCGAGCGGCTCACTCTCGACTCATCGCTCGGCACGATCCGGGGCATGTTCGTGGCCCAGGTGGTCAAGCCCCAGGCGCGCGTGCTGGCCGAGGCCCGCGGCTTCACGGTCAT
>DASTFY010000057.1:0-4704 GCA_035719525.1 Acidimicrobiales bacterium | reverse complement strand
CGTTCGCCCCGGTCTCGACCGGGGCGCTCAGCCGCAGCCGCGACGGCGTGCTCCTCGCCCCCTCACCGGCGGGCTCGCTCGATGGCGGGGGACGACCGGCGCCAGCGGCCCGCAGCTCGTACGACCTGCGCCTGGTGGTGAGCCGCACGCTGTACGACGCCGGTACCACGGTGTCCGAGTCGCCGTCCCTCGCGCCGTTGGCACCGAAGGCCCGGCTCCACGTCCATCCCCTGGACCTCGACCGGCTGGGAGCGACCACGGGGACGTCGCTCAAGGTGTCGAGCGCACGGGCGTCGAGGGTGCTCGAGGTCGAGGCCGACGGCCGGGTGCCGCGCGGTGTGGCGTGGTGGCCGTTCAACCAGCCCGGCTCGGACGCCACCGACCTGTTCGATCCGGCGACCGGCGCCATCGACCTGCGGGTGGAGAACCTGACGTGAGCGCCCTGCTGGCCCAGGCCGCGGCGACGGGCGATCCGCTCTACCAGTCCGGCGTCGGGTGGCCTGAGTTCCTCGTGACGCTGGTGAAGGTGGTCATCTGCTTCGGCTTCCTGCTGATCGCCACGATGTTCATGGTCTGGTTCGAGCGCAAGGTGATCGCCGGCATGCAGAACCGCGTCGGGCCCAACAAGGCCGGACCGTTCGGCGTGCTCCAGACCCTGGCCGACGGCATCAAGGCCTTCTTCAAGGAGCCGATCCTGCCCGAGCGGGCCGACCGCATCGTGTACCGACTGGCGCCCTTCCTCGCCTTCGTCCCTGCGTTCCTGATCTTCTCCGTCGTGCCGGTCGGTGGCGACTTCACCGACGGGAACGACGGGGTGGTGTCCATCTTCGGGTATGACACGTACCTCCAGGTAGCCGATCCGCCGGTCGGGATCCTCTTCGTGCTCGCCATGAGCTCCATCGCGGTGTACGGCATCATGCTGGCGGGCTGGTCGTCGGGGTCGAAGTATCCGCTCCTCGGCTCGGTCCGGGCATCGGCCCAGATGGTCAGCTACGAGGCCGCCCTCGGGCTGTCCGTGGCCACGGTGCTGCTGGTGGCCGGGACCTTGTCGACCAACGGCATCGTCGTCGCCCAGGAGACCATGCGGGACTGGAACATCGTCGCCACCGGCGTGCTGCCCTTCGTGGTGTTCGTCATCGCCGCCACGGCGGAGCTCAACCGGCCGCCCTTCGATCTGGTGGAAGCCGAGCAGGAGCTGGTCGGTGGGTTCAACACCGAGTACTCCTCCATCGGCTTCGCCTTGTTCTACCTGGCCGAGTTCATGAACACGGTGAGCATGTCGGCCATCATCGTCACGCTGTTCCTGGGCGGTCCCCAGCCGCTGTTCGGCATCGACCTACCGCTCATACCGGGTGCTCTCCAGGGCGTCGTCTGGTTCTTCCTCAAGCTCTTCGTCTTCCTCTTCATGTACGTCTGGTTCCGGGCCACGCTGCCCCGCTTCCGCTACGACCAGCTGATGGACCTGGGATGGAAGGTGCTCATCCCCGTGGCCTTCGGGTGGTTCCTGTTCCTCACGACATTGCGGCTCACCCGGGACCTCGGTTGGACGCGAAGCGGGCAGGTCATGGCCGGGATCGGCGCCTTCCTGGTGGCGCTGGCCGGCTACGGCGTCCTGCTGGCGGCGCTGCGGGTGAGCGCGCGCCAGCGGGAGACGCACGGGACGATGTTCTGATGGGCTACCTCCAGGGCTTCCTCGTCACCCTCCGGCAGATCCGGGTGCTGGGCGGCAAGCACGTCACCACGGAGTACTCCGGCGGTTACGAGCGCGGCGAACACGACGAGAAGATCCCCAAGCCGGAGCGGCTCCACGGTCGTCACGTCCTCAACCGGTACGAGGACGGGATGGAGAAGTGCATCGGGTGCGAGCTGTGCGCCGGCGTCTGCCCGGCCAAGTGCATCTACGTGCGGGGCGCCGACAACCCGCTCGATGACCCCGTCAGCCCCGGCGAGCGCTACGGCTACGTCTACGAGATCAACTACCTGCGTTGCATCCACTGCGACCTTTGCGTCGAGGCGTGCCCGACGGAGGCCATCACCGAGTCGAAGTTGTTCGAGTTCTCCTTCACCACCCGGAGGGACGCGGTCTACACCAAGGACGAGCTGGTGGTCGACGACGAGGGCAGGCCCCGCCAGCTCCCGTGGGAGGACTGGCGCGAGGGCGACGACGCGCTGACGTCCGGGTGGATGCGGGCCACCTCGCCTTCCGGCGACGCCGCGTTCGAGGGCGTCACCGCGTGGTCCGGCGAGTTGGGCTACGGCGTGCGGCCCCCCGAACCCGACCAGTCGGCGAGCGACGCCCTGACCGCCGAGCCCGATGTGTTCCAGCGCGAGCTGGCCGATGACACCGACGGGGGACACCACTGATGGAGCTGTTCGTCTTCATCGCCGCCGCCGCGATGGTGCTGGCCGGCGCGTTCGGGGTCATCCTGCGGCCGAACCCGGTCCACGCCGCGCTGAGCCTGGTGCTGACCCTGTTCGGCATCGCGGTGCTGTTCGTGGCCCAGGAGGCGCACTTCCTCGCCGTCGTGCAGGTGATCGTCTACGCCGGCGCGATCGTGGTCCTCTTCCTGTTCGTGATCATGCTGCTGGGCGTGGACCGGACGGATGACCTCCGCGTCGAGCCGTTCCGGGTGCAACGACCGGTCGCCATCGTCATGGGCGTGGCCATCGTCGGCCTGGTCTCTGCCGCGGTGCTGAGCGGGGCCGGTGATCCGTCACAGACCATCACCGGCGAGCAGTCCGTGGGCGGCACGCTCACCAGCTCCGAGCCCAACATCAACACCCTGGCGCGTTCGCTGTTCTCTGATTACGTCTTCGCATTCGAGGTCACGTCCATCCTGCTCGTGGTGGCCGTCCTGGCCACCGTGGTCCTCGCCCGGCGGCCCTTCAAGGTCGAGCCCCGCGCCGAGGAGGAGTCCTCGGACGAGAGCGAGCATGAGGTGCCCTCGCGATGATGCTGGCCGACGTGGTGCCCACCCCGACGTGGTACCTGCTGCTGGCCGCCGTCCTTTTCGCGGTGGGTGCCGTGGGCCTGCTCATCCGGCGGAACCCGTTGGTGATGTTCATGTGCATCGAGCTCATGCTCAACGCGGTCAACCTCTCCTTCGTGGCCCTGTCGGTCGGGCTCGACGACATCAACGGGCAGACGGCGGTGTTCTTCGTGCTCGTCGTCGCCGCCGCCGAGGTCGTGGTGGGCCTGGGCATCATCGTCGCCATCCTCCGCCGCAAGCCGGGGGCCAACGCGGACGACATCTCGATGTTGCGGGGCTGACCCGTCGTGCTCGACGCCATCTGGCTTCTGCCGGCGGTCCCGCTCGCCGGCTTCCTGATCATCCTCGTGTTCGGCCGCGCGTTGGGCGAGCCGTGGGCCGGCTGGCTGGGCACTGCGGCCTGTGCGGCCTCCTTCGTGCTGACCGCCGTCGCCTTCGGCGAGATGCAGTCCCTCCCGGCCGAGGACCGCTCGGTCACGACGACGCTGTACGAGTGGCTCCGGGTCGGCGGCCTGCAGGTCGACGTGGGCTTTCTCGCCGACCAACTGTCGATCGTCATGGCGCTGTTCGTCACCGGTGTCGGCGCGCTGATCCACCTGTACGCCATCGGCTACATGCACGGCGATCCCAAGTTCTCCAAGTTCTTCCTGTACCTGAACCTGTTCGTCTTCTCCATGCTGATGCTCGTCCTGGGGGACAACCTGGTCGTCACGTTCCTCGGCTGGGAGGGCGTCGGGGTGTGCTCCTACTTCCTGGTGTCGTTCTGGCAGACACGACCCTCGGCCGCGACGGCGGGGAAGAAGGCGTTCATCACCAATCGCGTCGGCGACGTCGGGTTCATGATCGCCATGTTCCTCACCTTCGAGGCGGTCGGTTCGCTGGACTTCGGCGTGCTGAACGACGCCGCGCACGGTGGCGAGCTGTCCCAGTCGATGGCGAACGGCATCGCGCTGATGCTGTTCGTCGGCGCCGTCGGCAAGTCGGCCCAGCTTCCCCTGTACCTCTGGTTGCCCGACGCCATGGAGGGCCCGACCCCGGTCTCCGCGCTCATCCACGCCGCGACGATGGTGACGGCGGGTGTGTACCTGATGGTCCGGGTCAACCCGGTGCTGTTCGAGGCCGCTGACGTGTTGGCCCTCATCGCCATCATCGGCGCCGTAACGGCGCTGTTCGCGGCGACGATCGCCGTCGCCCAGAACGACATCAAGCGGGTGCTGGCCTACTCGACGGTCAGCCAGCTCGGCTTCATGTTCCTCGCCGTCGGCTCCGGGGCGTACGTGGCGGCCGTGTTCCACATGATCACCCACGCCTTCTTCAAGGCACTGCTGTTCCTCGGGGCCGGCTCCGTGATCCACGGCTTGCACGATGAACAGGACATGCGCCACATGGGCGCGTTGCGCAAGTTCCTGCCCATCACGGCCGGCACCTTCATCGTGGGCTGGCTGGCCATCGCCGGCGTGCCGCCGTTCTCCGGCTTCTGGTCGAAGGACGACATCCTGCTCTACGCCTTCGATTACTCGAGGGTGCTCTGGGCCATCGGCTTCGTCACCGCCCTCCTCACCGCGTATTACATGACCCGCCAGGTGATGATGGTCTTCTACGGCGAGGCGCACTGGAAGGAAGCCCGCCCGGAGGCGGTGGAGGGCCATGACGCCGGCGCTCACGCGGCGGAGCCGCACGAGTCGCCGTGGCTCATGTGGGTGCCGCTCGTGGT
>DASTFY010000056.1:0-4278 GCA_035719525.1 Acidimicrobiales bacterium | reverse complement strand
CGAAGGACGACATCCTGCTCTACGCCTTCGACTACTCGAGGGTGCTGTGGGCCATCGGCTTCGTCACCGCCCTGCTCACCGCGTATTACATGACCCGCCAGGTGATGATGGTCTTCTACGGCGAGGCGCACTGGAAGGAAGCCCGCCCGCAGGCGGTGGAGGGCCATGACGCTGGCGCTCACGCGGCCGAGCCGCACGAGTCGCCGTGGCTCATGTGGGTGCCGCTCGTGGTGCTGGCCATCGGGGCGGCGCTGGGCGGGGTCATCAACCTTCCCTTCGAAGGTCGCGACTACCTGCACAACTGGTTGGAGCCGGTGGTCGAGGGCAGCGAGCGGACCCTCGGCGCGACCGCCGAGGACTACAAGTGGGTTCTGCTGGGCCTGGCGGCCGTGGTCGCGCTCCTTGGCCTTCTCGCCGGGTACCTGGTGTACGAGCGCCGGCGGCTCAAGCCGCTGGAGCCGGCCATCCTGGCCCACGGCTGGTACTACGACCAGGCGGTCTCGTCGTTCATGGGTGGGCCGGGGCAGGCCGGCTTCGAGGCCACCGCCAACTTCGACGCCAACGTCGTCGACGGCGCGGTGGACGGCACCGCGCACGTCGTCCGTGCCGGCGCGCGAGGGCTGCGACACACCCAGACCGGCTACGTGCGGAACTACGCCCTGGGGATCGGCGTCGGCGCGGTCCTCCTCCTCGGCTGGTTCGTGGCCAGGGGGCTGATGTGATGGACGGCTTCCCGCTCCTCACCGCCATCATCGTCCTGCCCGCCATCGGCGCGGTGGTCACCGCACTCCTGCCGCGGTCGCGGCCCGAGCTGGTGCGCCCGGTGGCGGTGTCCTTCACCGTCGGGACGTTGGCGTTGACCGTCTCGCTCCTGGCCAGCTTCGAATCCGGCGAGGCCGGCTTCCAGTTCACGACCTTCCATTCCTGGATCGAGCAGTGGGGGATCGCGTGGAACCTCGGCGTGGACGGCATCTCGCTGTTCCTCGTGGTCCTGACCGGCGTGCTGTTCCCGCTCTCCCTCCTGGGGGCCGATCCCCATCACGACGCCAAGCCGTACATGGCGTGGCTCCTGCTCCTGGAAGCAGGGCTGATGGGGTCGTTCCTCTCGCTGGACCTGTTCTTCTTCTTCGTCTTCTTCGAGATCGTCCTCGTGCCGATGTACTTCCTGATCGGCGGGTGGGGCTACGCGCAGCGGGTGCACGCGGCCATCAAGTTCTTCCTGTTCACCATGACCGGCTCGGCCTTCATGCTCGTTGGCATTCTGTCCACGGTCTTCTTGTACGCGCAGCAGAACGGCGGCCGTCTCACCTTCGATCTCGTCGAGATCGCGCAGAACGCCGACTTCGCCACCACCACCGCCCGCTGGCTGTTCGCGTCGTTCGCCATCGCGTTCGCGGTGAAGGTCCCGATCTTCCCGCTGCACACGTGGTTGCCCCACGCCCACACGCAGGCGCCGACGGCGGGGTCGGTCATCCTGGCCGCGGTGATGCTGAAGCTCGGCACGTACGGGTTGCTCCGCTTCGGGCTCTACCTCTTCCCCGAAGCGGCGGAGTGGTTCGCGCCCGCGCTGCTGACGCTGGGCGTGATCGGGATCCTCTACGGCGCCGTCGTCGCCACCATGCAGAAGGACCTCAAGCAGCTCATCGCCTACTCCTCGGTGGCTCACCTCGGGTTCATCGTGCTCGGCACGTTCGCGCTGACCCAGCAGTCGATCACCGGTGGCGTGCTCCAGATGATCAACCACGGGGTCAGCACCGGTGCCCTCTTCCTGTTGGTGGGCTTCATCGTCGAGCGGCGGCACACCCGCGACATCTCGGCCCTCAACGGGCTGCAGAAGGTGGCACCGGTATTTGCCGCCGCGTTCACCATCGTCATGCTGTCGTCGATCGCCCTGCCGGGCCTCAACGGCTTCGTGGGTGAGTTCCTCATCCTCATCGGCTCGTTCCTGACCGCCCGATGGTGGGCGGTGGCGGCCTGCTTCGGCGTCATCCTCGCCGCCCTGTACCTCCTGTGGGCCTACCAGCGGGTCTTCCACGGCGAGCCGAGCGAGGACAACACCGGCTTTGCCGAGTTGCACTGGAAAGAGGGGCTGGTGCTGGCCCCGCTCATCGCCATCATCGTGTTCGTCGGCGTCTATCCGAAGCCGATGCTCGACCGCATCCAGCCCAGCGTCGAGCGGCTCATCGACCACGTCGAGGTCAAGAGCGACTACGTGGAGCCCGAGGTAGCCACGACCGGCGACGGTGACGGCTGATGTCGATCCTCGCGCAGACGCCCCCCTTCGTCGGCCCCGAGGTGCAGTGGTACGACCTGGCCCCGCTGCTGGCTCTGGTCGGCGGTGGGATCGTCCTCATGGTGCTGGCCGCCCTGCTGCCCGGCCGGTGGCCCCGGGGCGGGTACGCCGTGTTCACCGCGGTCGTCGCTGTCGTCGCCGGAACGTTCACGGTGCTGCTGTGGAATGACGTCCGGGACGAAGGGCCGAAGAGCCTCGTCGGCGGCGCGCTGGGGCTCGACGGCTTCACGCTGTTCGTCACGTTCGTGATCTGTGTCGCGGTGCTGATCTCCGCGCTCTTCTTGAACGACTACCTGCGCCGGGTCGACCTCGACGGCGTCGAGGTCTACGCGCTCATGCTCATGTCGGCCGCCGGCGGGGTCATCATGGCCTCGGCCAACGACCTGATCGTGCTGTTCCTCGGTTTCGAGGCGCTCTCGCTGGCGCTCTACGTGCTGGCCGCCAGCCAGCTGCGCCGCGTCGACAGCCAGGAGTCCGGGCTCAAGTACTTCGTGCTCGGTGGGTTCTCGTCCGCGTTCCTGCTCTACGGGATCGCGCTGGTCTACGGCGCCACCGGGACGACGAACCTGGCCGGCATCGTCGACTTCCTCGACCGAACCGTCCTGCTCGAGAACGGCCTGATGCTGGCCGGCATCGCGCTCCTGCTCGTCGGCCTGGCCTTCAAGATCGCCGCCGTGCCATTCCACACGTGGACGCCCGACGTCTACCAGGGTGCGCCGACGCCCGTCACCGGGTTCATGGCGTCAGCGGCCAAGGCCGCAGCGTTCGCCGCCCTGCTGAGGGTGGTGGTCGTCGGCTTCGCGCCCTACGAGCAGGATTGGCAGCCGGTGATCTGGGTGCTGGCCGCGGTGACGGTGCTGGTCGGCGCCGTGCTGGCCGTGGTGCAGACCAACGTCAAGCGCATGCTCGCCTACTCCTCGATCAGCCACGTCGGCTTCATCCTCGTCGGGGTGGAGGCAGCTGGCCAGCTCGGAGGCGACGGCCAGAACCGGGGCACCGCGGCCGTGCTGTTCTACCTGTTGGCCTACGCCGTCATGGTGCTCGGCACCTTCGGGGTGGTGACGCTGGTGTCGCGGGCCCACGACGGTGACCAGTCCCTGGATGCCTTCCGCGGGCTCTCGCGGTCCCGCCCGATCCTGGCGCTCGCCATGACCATCTTCCTCCTGGCGCAGGCGGGCATGCCGCTGACCACCGGCTTCGTGGCCAAGTTCGGCGTCATCGCGGCCGCCGTTGACGCAGGGAGCTACACGCTGGCCGTGATCGCCATGCTGGCGTCGGTCATCGCCGCCTTCCTGTACCTGCGGATCATCGTGAGCATGTACCTGGCCGATCCGGAGCCGGGCGACGCCGACCAGCCGCCGGTGCGGGTGCCCTTCAGCGCCGGGTTGGGCCTGACTCTGACCCTCGCCTTCACGCTCGTCGTCGGCTTCGTGCCGTGGTGGGTCGTGGACTACGCCCGCGACGCCGTCCCCCGCCTCGTCGCCGCCACCCCCTGATAGCCCGCCGCGGTGCGCGGTCAGCGGGGCGTGGGTTCGCTGGCCGCGTAGCCGGCGGCGCGGACCGCGCCGAGCACCCGCTCGGCGTGGTCACGGTCCCGGACCTCCATGGTGATCTGGACGCCGGTCTCTCGCACGTGGAGGTCGAGGCCCTCCCGCACGTGCTCGACCTCGATGACGTTGGCGCGCTCGTTGCTGACGACGGTGAGCAGACGGGCCAGGCCACCCGGACGATCCGTGATGCGGGCGAAAAGCGTGAGCCGGCGTCCGGCCCGGGTCTCAGCGCGGCGGATCAGACCCGGCAGCACTCCGAGGTCCACATTCCCCCCCGACAGCACCGCCGCGGTCACGCCGGACGGCGCCGGCGCCACCCGCTCCGCCATCAGTGCCGCCACGCCGACCGCACCGCCACCCTCGACGAAGAGCTTGGCCCGTTCCATCAGGAACATCATGGCGTCGGCCACCTCGTCCTCGTTGACGGTGACGATG
>DASTFY010000055.1:0-5227 GCA_035719525.1 Acidimicrobiales bacterium | reverse complement strand
TCAGATCGGTCCTGGAGGTCCACGGAGTCTGTGTCGCCGAGAACCGCGGCCAGCGCGGAATGCGTCGACACAAGCGTTCCCGGCGCGACCGCTCATCCCCCTCGAGCTACCTCCGGCTGAGGTAGCGGCGGTTGGACACCAGGGCGCGCAGGTAGTCCTTGTTCATGAGCGCGATGAAGTCGATGGAGATGCTCTTGGGGCAGGCGGCCTCGCACTCGCCGTGATTGGTGCAGGAGCCGAAGTGCTCCTCCATCGTGCGCACCATGGCCTCGACCCGGGAGTAGCGCTCGGCCTGCCCCTGCGGCAGCAGGTTGAGGTGGGCCACCTTGGCGGCGGTGAACAGGTTGGCCGCGCCGTTGGGGCAGGCGGCCACGCAGGCTCCGCAGCCGATGCACTGAGCGGCGTCCATCGCCGAGTCCGCGACCACCTTGGGGACGGGGATGATGTTGGCGTCCGGGGCGCCGCCGGTCGGCGCGGTGATGAACCCGCCCTGCTCGACGATCCGGTCGAAGGCCGACCGGTCGACCATCAGGTCCTTGATGATCGGGAAGGCGGCCGCCCGCCAGGGTTCGACGACGATGGTGTCACCGTCGGCGAACTTGCGCATGTGCAGCTGGCAGGTCGCCGTGCCCCGTTGCGGGCCGTGCGCCTGGCCGTCGATCATCAACGAACAGGTGCCGCAGATGCCCTCCCGGCAGTCGTGATCGAAGGTGATCGGCTCGCGTCCCTCATTGGTGAGGCGTTCGTTCACCACGTCGAGCATCTCGAGGAAGGACATGTCGTCGTTGATGTCGCGCGCCTCGATGGTCTCGAAGCGGCCACCGTCCGCCGCGCCGTTCTGCCGCCACACCTTGAGCGTGACGTTCAGCGTCGTCACTTGTAGCTCCGGACGGCGAGCTGCACGTTGTCGAACTGCAAGGGCTCGACGTGCTCGGCTGGAGCACCGGCATCGCCGGTCCACTCCCAGGCCGAAACGTGCGCGAAGCCGTCGTCGTCGCGCCGCGCCTCTCCCTCCTCGGTCTGGTACTCGGCCCGGAAGTGGCCGCCGCAGCTCTCGTTGCGCTCGAGGGCGTCCCGGCACATGAGCGCGGCCAGCTCGAAGAAGTCGTCCACCCGGCCCGCCCTCTCCAGCGACTGGTTGACGCCCGGACCCCCTGGCACCCGGAGGTCCTGTCGGAACTCGGCGTGCAAGGCCGGGATCTCCGCCAGCGCCTTCTCCAGGCCGTGCGCCGTCCGCTCCATGCCGCAGTAGTCCCACATGATGCGGCCCAGCTCGCGGTGGAACCAGTCGACCGAGCGCGCTCCCTCGACGGCCAGGTAGCCGGCGAAGCGGGCCCTGGCCTCCTCCTCCGCCGCCCGGAAGGCGGCGTGGTCGGTCGGAACCGGCTTCGTGCCGAGCAGCGGGGCGAGGTAGTTGCCCATCGTCGCGGGCAGCACGAAGTAGCCGTCGGCCAGGCCCTGCATGAGCGCGGAAGCGCCCAGCCGGTTGGCGCCGTGGTCGGAGAAGTTGGCCTCGCCCGCGGCGTAGAGGCCGGGGACCGTGGTCATCAGCTCGTAGTCCACCCAGAGCCCGCCCATGGTGTAGTGGGGCGCGGGATAGATGCGCATCGGCGAGCGGTACGGATCCTCATCCGTGATGCGCTCGTACATCTCGAAGAGGTTGCCGTAGCGCTCCTCGATGGTGTCCCGACCGACCCGGTCGATGGCCTCGGCGAAGTCGAGGTACACGCCGTTGCGCCGCGGCCCCACGCCCCGCCCGCTGTCCACGGCCCGCTTGGCGGCACGGCTGGCGATGTCGCGGGGGGCCAGGTTCCCGAAGCTCGGGTACAGGCGCTCCAGGTAGAAGTCCCGGTCCTCCTCGGGGATCTCGCTCGGCGGCCGGGTGTCGTTGGCATCCTCGGGGACCCAGATGCGGCCGTCGTTGCGCAGCGACTCCGACATGAGCGTGAGCTTGGACTGGAACTCGTCGCTCTGGGGGATGCAGGTCGGGTGGATCTGCGTGAAGCAGGGGTTGGCGAAGTAGGCCCCGCGACGGTGGGCCCGCCATGCCGCCGTGACGTTGCACAGCATGGCGTTGGTGGACAGGAAGAACACGTTGGAGTAGCCGCCGGTCGCCAGCACGGTGGCGTGGGCCGAGTGGGACGCGATCTCGCCCGTCAACAGGTCGCGTGTGACGATCCCGGCGCACGTCCCGTCGACCACCACGACGTCCACCAGCTCGCATCGGGTGACGAGCTCCACATTGCCGAGGCCGACCTCCCGGGCCAGCGCCTGGTAGGCGCCGAGCAGGAGCTGCTGGCCGGTCTGCCCACGGGCGTAGAACGTGCGGGACACCTGCGAGCCGCCGAAGGAGCGGTTGTCCAGCAGGCCGCCGTACTCGCGGGCGAAGGGAACGCCCTGGGCCACGCACTGGTCGATGATGTTGCCCGACACCTCGGCCAGCCGGTACACGTTGGACTCGCGGGAGCGGAAGTCGCCCCCCTTCACCGTGTCGTAGAAGAGGCGGTAGATGCTGTCACCGTCGCCGCGGTAGTTCTTCGCCGCGTTGATGCCCCCCTGCGCGGCGATGGAATGAGCCCGACGGGGCGAGTCGTGGAAGGTGAACGCCTTGACGCGGTATCCCAGCTCGGCCAGCGTCGCGGCCGCCGCGGCGCCGGCGAGGCCGGTGCCGACCACGATGATCTCGTAGCGCCGCTTGTTGGCCGGGTTTACCAGCCTGGCGTCGAACTTGTAGGAGGACCACTGCTCGGCGATCGGGCCCCGCGGGGTCTTGGGGTCGAGGGCGGGGTCGCGCTCGGTCATGGCTGAGGCCTCCTCACCCGTCCACCACGCCGGCCAGCACGCCGAGACAAAGGGCGATATTCCCGGCCACCACGACGGCGGCAAAGCCGAGCGCGAACCCCCGCCGGGCCGAGTTGAACCGGGGGTTGTTCCAGCCCATGGTCTGGAAGAGGCTCCACCCCCCGTGCCACAGGTGGAGGAACAACGCCAGGTTGGCCGCGATGTAGAACAGGTTCATCCACCAGCGCGACAGCGAGGCGTCCAGGTTGGCGTAGACGTCGCCCCGCACGAAGTCGGGGTTGAACCAGCCCCATGTCAGGTCGCCGAGGTGAACGAAGAGGAAGACCAGCACGAAAACCCCGGTGAAGCGCATGGTGCGGCTGGCGAAGGTGGCGGCCACGTAGTCCCGCGGGCTCTGGTAGCGGACGGGCCGGGCCTTGTGGTTCATGATCGTCAGGGTCGTGGCGGCATGGATGTGCGCCACGATGGCGACGATGAGCCCGAGGCGCATCAGCCACAGCGTCACGGTGCGGGGCAGGATCGGCACGACGAGGTCGCGCAGGAACTCGGCGTAGTGGTCGAGGTCCTGCGGCCCGAGGAAGGCCTTCAGGTTGCCGACCATGTGAGCGAGGACGTAGAGCATCCAGGCGATGCCGGTGACCGCCATCACGTACTTCTTGCCCAGGGCGCTGCGATACAGCTCGACGAGGAACGGGGCCCGCCGGTCCCCTCCGCTCGGCGCGTGCTGCGGGCTCAAGGTCCGTGCCACCATCTCGGACGGTAGTCCCAGCAGAGGGTGGGTGACGCTCCCCGCGCCACCTGTCACGCACGAGTTACCGATGGCCCCCCTCGCTCGGCGCGATGACCTCGCCACGGGCCGCGGTCCGTACTGCCACGGATCGGCTGGGCATGGCTCCGTTCCACCACGCACCGGAGCGTCCGGCTATCGCCGGGCAGCCCCCACTCCCTAGACTCGCACGCCGTGCCCAGGCGGGATCTGCCTCGGGGCACCGTCCCAACCGTCTCGAACAGATCCGGAGCACACACCGGTGTCATCAGTACTCGCCGCCGAAGGCGGCTACCAGGAGTTCACTCTCGGCGCCGCGGAGTGGGCCATCCTGATCTTCGCCGGCCTGGCGGCCGTCCTCGCCATCGTCGTGGGCTTCGCCCTCATGAACGGTGTCCTGAAGAAGGACCAGGGAACGCCCAAGATGCGGGAGATCGCGGTGGCGATCCAAGACGGAGCGTGGGCCTACCTGCGGCGGCAGTTCAAGACGATCGCGTTGATCCTCATCCCGCTGGTCGTCGTGGTGTTCCTCACCTCGGTCGCCGTGGAGAAGGCCGACGGCACCGAGGCCCTGAGCTTCGGTCTGTCGGGCACCGCCCGTTCACTCGCGTTCCTCGGCGGCTGCCTGATGTCGGGGCTCACGGGGTACATCGGCATGACGTTGGCCACCCGGGGCAACGTGCGCACCGCCGCGGCGGCCAAGACCGGCTCGCTGCCCGAGGCGCTCAGCATCGCCTTCCGCACCGGGGGCGTGGCGGGCATGTTCACCGTCGGCCTCGGCCTCCTCGGGGCGACGGTCATCATCATGATCTTCCAGAACACCGCCTCGGCCATCCTCATCGGCTTCGGCTTCGGCGGTTCCCTGCTCGCCCTCTTCCTCCGGGTGGGCGGTGGCATCTTCACCAAGGCGGCCGACGTCGGAGCGGACCTGGTCGGCAAGGTCGAAGCGGGCATCCCGGAGGACGATCCCCGCAACCCGGCCACCATCGCCGACAACGTGGGCGACAACGTGGGCGACTGCGCGGGCATGGCCGCCGACCTGTTCGAGAGCTACGAGGTCACGCTGGTCGCCTCGATCATCCTCGGGGTGGCCGCCTTCAACTCCATCGGCGCCAACCCGGCCCTCGGCCTCGTCTTCCCGCTCGGGGTGCGGGCCATCGGCGTGCTGGCCTCGATCGCCGGCGTGTTCGCCGTCAAGGCCAAGCCGGGCGAGACCAACGCCCTCAAACCCATCAACCGAGGCTTCCTCACCGCTGGCGTGCTCACCGTCGTGGGCACACTTCTGCTGGCCCTGATCTACGTCGGGAACGACGCGAGCAACGAGGGCTGGAAGTGCTTCGCCGCCGTGCTCGTCGGTCTCCTGCTGGCCCAAGTGGTCAGCCGCCTCACCGAGTACTTCACCGGTACCGAGTACGCGCCCGTGCGGGAGATCGCAGAGTCCTCCGAGACCGGGCCGGCCACCGTCGTGCTGTCGGGGACGTCCTCCGGCCTGGAGAGCTCGGTCTACGCCATCCTCGCCATTGCCATCGCCGTCGGCGCGGCGATGATCCTCGGCGACGGCAACCTCCAGTTCTCGCTCTACCTGGTCGCCCTGGCCGGTATGGGCATGCTGGCCACCACCGGCGTCATCGTCAGCGAGGACACGTTCGGCCCGGTGTC
>DASTFY010000054.1:0-9814 GCA_035719525.1 Acidimicrobiales bacterium | reverse complement strand
GATGCCCATGAGATCCCGCCGCCGGGGGTTGCGGGCGGCCAGGCGGATCTGCCCTCCCGCCCACGGCATCGCTTCCAGCACCACCACCGAGTGGCCCCGTTCGCCCGCCACCCGGGCCGCCTCCAGGCCGCCCGGGCCGGCCCCGACCACGACCACCCGCCGCCGCGCCGGCGCGGGCGGAATCGTGTGGGGCATGGTCGCCTCTCGGCTCGTGGCCGCGTTGTGGATGCACAGCGCTTCGCCGGCCGCGTAGATGCGGTCCAGGCAGTAGGTGGCGCCGACACAGGGACGGATCTCGGCCTCGCGCCCCTCCAGGATCTTGCGGACGATGTGGGGGTCAGCGAGATGGGCCCGGGTCATCCCCACCAGGTCGACCTTGCCCTCGCGGATGGCATGCCGGGCCGTCGACACGTCGTCGATCTTGGAGGCGTGGAGGACGGCCAGGTCGGTGGCCGCCCGCACCTCGCCGGCGAAGTCCAGGTGGGGGGCGGACGGCATCCCGTGGATGGGAATCACCTCGACCAGCTCGGCATCGCTGGCGATGTGTCCCCGGATCACGTTCACGAAGTCGATCAACCCGTCGGCTTGCAGACGGGCCAGGATCGACAGCCCGGTGGCGGCGTCGATGCCGCCCGGCACCCGCTCGTCGACCGCCATCCGCAGACCGACGATGTAGGCGCTGCCCACCCGGGCCCGGATGGCCCGCAGCACCTGCCAGCCGAACCGCAACCGGTTCTCGAACGAGCCGCCGTACTCGTCGGTGCGCTGGTTGGTCAGCGGCGACCAGAACTGGTCGAACAGGTGGCCGTAGGACTCGATCTCGATCCCGTCCATGCCGGCCGCCTGCATCCGTTCGGCGGCATCGGCGTACTTCCCGACGAGCCGCTCGATGTCCCAGTCCTCGGCCTCCTTGGGAATGGCCCGGTGGGCCGGCTCCCGCAGCGGTGACGGAGCCACGACGGGGAGCCAGTCGTCCTGGGCCCACCCGGTCCGCCGCCCAAGGTGGGTGATCTGGATCATGCAAGCCGCGCCGTGCTCGTGGACCTCGTCGGTCATCCGAGCCAGCCACGGCACGATCTCGTCCTTGTAGGCGTGGAGGTTGCCGAAGGCCGGCGGGCTGTCCTCGGCCACCACCGCCGACCCCGCCGTCATGGTCAGGCCGATGCCGCCCTTGGCCTTCTCCACGTGGTACAGCCGATAGCGGTCGGTCGGCATGCCGCCCTCGGAGTAGGCCGGCTCGTGCGACGACGAGAACACCCGGTTGCGCAGCGGCAGATGTTTGAGCTGGAACGGCTGGAGCAGCGGGTCATCGTGCATGGCGCTAGTCCCAGCTGTCCGGCAGCTCCGCCTTGCGTCGGGCCATGAAATCGAGCAGCGCCTCATCGACGGCGGGCTCGATGGGTGGAGCCTCGTAGTCGGCCAGCATCGCAACCACCCGCTCGGCCGCCCGATCCTCCACCCGCCGCTCCCCGGCATCGCGCCACTGCTCGAAGGAGCTGTTGTCGGCCACCCAGCTGTCCCAGAACGCGGTCTCGTAGTGGCGCAGCGTGTGCTGGGCGGAGAAGAAGTGCTGGCCGGGCCCGAGCTCGCGGAAGCCGTCGAGGGCGAACTGGTCCTCCGAGAGGTCAACGCCGCGGACGTAGGTGTGCAGCGCGCCGCAGAAGTCGGCGTCCATCACAAACTTCTCGTAGCCCATGGCCAGCCCCCCTTCCAGCCAGCCGGCCGAGTGGAGGATGAAGTTGGCACCGCACAGGATGGCGGCCTGCATCGAGACGGCCGACTCCAGCATGGCCTGGCCGTCGGGCACCTTGGACGAGGTGAACGCCCCTGAGCATCGCAGCGGCAGGCCGACCCGGCGGGCCATCTGCCCGACGACCAGCGAGCCGATCGCCGGCTCCGGCGTCCCGAAGGTCGGTGAGCCCGAGCGCAGCGCCAGCGTCGACAGGAAGCTGCCGTAGACCACCGGCGAACCCGGCCGGGTGAGCTGGCCCAGCGCCACGCCCACCATGGTCTCCGCGTGCGACTGGGCGATCGCTCCCGCCAGAGTGACCGGCGCCATGGCTCCGCCGAGGATGAACGGCACCACCACGGGCGCCTGGTTGGCCGCGGCGTAGGCGCGCAGCGAACCGGTCATCGCCGCGTCCCACACCAACGGCGAGTTGACGTTGACGTTCCCCAGGATGACGCAGCTGTCCTCGACGACGTCGGAGCCGAACACGATGCGGGCCATCTCGATCGAGTCCTCGGCCCGGCTGGGGTGGGTGACCGAGCCCATCATCGCCTTGTCGCTGTAGCGCAGGTGGGCGTACACCATGTCCAGGTGCCGCTTGGGCACCGGTACGTCGACCGGCTCGCACACCGTGCCGCCTGAGTGGTGCAGCCACGGCGTCGAGTAGGCCAGCTTCACGAAGGCCTCGAAGTCGGACAGCGAGGCGTAACGACGACCACCGGCCAGGTCCCGTACGAACGGGGAGCCGTACGCCGGGGCCAGCACCACCGAGTCGCCGCCGATCTCCACCGACCGGGCCGGGTTGCGAGCCCGCTGGGTGAAGCGAGACGGCGCCGTGGCACACAGCGCCCGCACGTGGCCGGGGTCGAAGCGGACCCGCTCGCGTTCGACGGTGGCGCCGGCGTCGCGGAACAACCCGAGCGCCACCGGGTCACCCCGGATCTCGATGCCCACCTCGGCCAGGATGCGGTCGGCGTTGGCCTCGATGAGCGCCAGGCCCTCCTCCTCGAGCAGCTCGTAGCAGGGGATCTGGCGGCGGATGAAGGCCGGCGCGTGCGCGTCACCGGCGTGGGCCGCCCTGGTCTGGATCCGCCCCGCCCGCCCACCAGCCCTCGATCGTCCGATGGTCGGCATGTCGGGCATGGCCAGGGCTCAGGTGGCCTGGAGTCGGCGCAGCTCGTCGACGGGGATGTGGCATCGGATGCTGTGGCCGGGCTCCACCTCCACGAGCGGCGGCTCGACGGTGTCGCAGATGCCCGGCATGAACCGGTGGCAACGAGTGTGGAAGACGCAGCCGCTCGGCGGGTCGGCCGGCGAGGGGATCTCACCCGAGATGCGGATCCGCTCCGACGGCTCGCCGTCCACGCTCGGCACCGCGGACAGGAGCGCCTCGGTGTACGGGTGGTGCGGACCGTCGAAGATCTGCTCGGTCGTCCCGACCTCCTGCAGGCGGCCGAGGTACATCACCGCGATGCGGTCGGCCAGGTAGCGGACCACGCCGAGGTCGTGGGTGATGAAGAGGTAGCTCGTGGACTCCGTGGTCTGCAGCTCGGACAGGAGGTTCAAGATGGCGGCCTGGACGGAGACGTCGAGCGAGCTGGTGGGCTCGTCGCACACCACGATGCGGGGATCGCCGGCGAAAGCCCTGGCGATGGCCACCCGCTGCTTGAGCCCACCGGAGAGCTGGCGGGGGCGCATGTCGAGGTGACGGGGCGACAGGCGCAGGGCCTCGGTCAGCTGCTCCACCCGGGAGTCGGCCGCCGCTCCCGAGACCCCCGTGAGCTTGTTGACGGCCCGCTTCAGGATCCTGCGGACGGTCCAGCTGCGGTTCAGGGCGCTGTCCGGGTTCTGGAAGACCATCTGCATGGCCCGCATGTCCGCGGTCGGGCGATTGGTGGCCTTGCCGGCCAGCGTGTGGTCGTCGAGGTCGATCTCCCCGCCGGGGTCGGGCTCGTGGATGCCGAGGAGCACCTTGGCCAGGGTGCTCTTCCCGGAGCCGGACTCGCCCACCAGCCCCAGCGTCTCCCCGCCGGTCATGTCGAGCTCGATGCCGACGAGCGCCGGCACGCTGTGCCCGCGCTGGCGGAACGTCTTCGACACGTCCTGGAACTTGACGACGACTCGGCCGCCGGTCGACGGGGTGGACTCCTCGGCGGGCGGTTCGGGTATCTCGTCGATCCGGTCGACGTGGTGGCAGCGGCTGACGTGCCCGGGCCCGATCTCCACCAGGGGAGGCACGACGTCGCGGCAGGTCTCGTCGGCGAGGACGCAGCGGTCGACGAACACGCACGTCGGCAGGGGCGTACCGATCTGGGGCAGCGTGCCCGGGATGGTGAACAGCGCCCGCTCCGTCTTGCGCACCCCGTGGCGGGGCAGGCACTCGAGCAGGCCCACGGTGTAGGGGTGCTTCGGCTGCTCGAACACCTCGACCGCATCGCCCTCTTCGACGATCTTGCCGGCGTACATCACCCCGACCCGATCGCACATCGAGCGGATCACTCCCAGGTTGTGGGCGATGAGCAGGATGGCGGCGGCGGTCTCGTGGCGCAGCGCCCGGACCAGGTCCAGCACCTCGGCCTCGACGGTGGCGTCGAGGCCGGTGGTCGGCTCATCGAGCACGAGGAGCTGGGGGTCGCAGGCCAGTGCCATTGCGATCACGACCCGCTGCTGCATGCCGCCGGAGAGCTGGTGCGGGTAGCGCTGCATGACCTTCTCCGGGTCGGCGATGCGGACGATGCGCAGGGCATCCAACGCCCGCCGCGTGGCGGCGTCCTTGTCGTGGCCGAGGATGGTGAAGGCCTCGATCACCTGCGCGCCGATCCGCAACGTCGGGTTCAGGGCCGACCCGGGATCCTGGTACACCATCGAGGCATGGCGGGCCCTGAACTGCCGGAGCTCGCGGTCAGCCATCGTGGTCACATCAGCCCCGCCGACCAGGATCCGCCCGCCGGTGATCACGCCGTTGGCCGGTAGGTAGCGGAGCGCGGCGTAGGCCGTCGTCGACTTGCCGCAGCCGGACTCGCCGACCAGCCCGTACGCCTCGCCCGGCTTGACGTGGAATGTCACGCCCCGCAGCACGGCGCGAGGGATGCCCCGGATCTTGTAGGCCAGCTGCAGGTCCTCGACGGCCAGCGCGTGGGTGGTGACGGTGTCGGCCAGCGTCATGTCGTCACCACCGCCTCGATGGAGTCGGCCACCAGGTTCGTGGCGATGACCAGGCTGGCGATGGCCAGCGCGGGGAACAGCGTCGGCCACCACTGGCCGGACTGGATGAGCCGATAGGTCTCGCTGATCGTGAGCCCCCAGTCCGGCGAAGGGGGTTGGATGCCTGCGCCCAGGAACGAGAGGGTCGCCATGGTGAACACGGCGTAGCCGATGCGCACCGTGAGCTCGACCACCATCGTGCCGGTGATGTTCGGCATGATCTCCCGGGTCATGATGAAGAACCCGGACTCGCCCCGCAGCTTGGCCGAGGTGACATAGTCCAGCTGGGCCTCGGCCAGCACTGCGGCGCGGATGGTCCGGGTGACGATCGGCGTGAAGAGGAGGGCGACAGTGCCCACCACGACCAGGCGCGATGACCCCAGCACCGTCGTGATGAGGAGCGCCACCAGGATGACCGGGATGGAGAGCAGGGCCTCGATGATTCGGCTCAACACGTCGTCCAGCCAGCCGCGGTAGTAGCCCATGAGCAGCCCGAACAGCGAACCGAACGCCACGCTGATCACGGCCGCGATCGGCGCGGCGATGAGGACGTCGCGCGCTCCTGCCATCACCCGCGACAGCACGTCTCTCCCGAGCTGGTCGGTGCCGAGGATGTGGCCACCACTGCCGGGCGGCAGGTTGGGCCGGGCGAAGTCGTTGATCGGGTCGTAGGGGGTGATGCGGTAGCCGCCGATGGCGCACACGATCCAGACGGCCAGGATGAGCACGCCGACGATGAAACCGGGCCGGCGGATGAGGAGCTGGAGCCGTTCCTTACGGGCCTGGCGGCGCTCGGCCCTGGTGTCGAACGTCTTGGTGCCGACCGGCGTGCCGGCCAGGATGAGCTCGTCGTGGGCCGCGACCTCGGCCTGCTCGTCGACCACCGCGGCGGCCGACGCCGGATCGGGCAGCGGGATGTTCACGCTACGACCCTGCCGCTTCCAGCCGGGCTCGGGGGTTCATCCAGGCGATGATGAGGTCGGCGATCAACGTGAAGACCATGTAGATGATGCCGACGAGGATGACGGCAGCCGAGAGGAGCGGGATGTCCTTCCTCGATGCCGCGGTGTAGATGAGGCTGCCGAGGCCGGGGTAGTTGAAGATCAGCTCGAGCGCCACCAGCCCGCCGAACAGGTAGCCGACCGAGGTGCCGATCACCGACACCGTCGGCTGGAGCGCGTTGCGCAGCACGTGCCGGCTCAGCACTCGGCGGGTGCTCAGACCCTTCATCACGGCGGTCCGGGTGTAGTCGGCATCGAGGGCCTGGATGGTGCCCGCCCGGGTCATCCTGGCGATGTAGCCGAAATACACCACGACGATGGCGAAGGCCGGCAGCAGCAGGTACTCGAGCTCCTCCAGCGGCCCCGCGCCGCGAGGCGGGACGGCCAGAACGGGGAGCAGTCCCAGCTTGACCCCGATGATGTACTGCAAGGTCACGCCGGAGACGAAGTCCGGGATGGACGAGCTGGCCAGGCCGAGCGTCACGACGCTTCGGTCGGCGGAGGTGTTGCGGCGGCGGGCGGCGAACACGCCCGCGGCGATGCTGATGGGGATGGTGAGGAACAGTCCGAGGGCCACCAGCTTGGCGGAGCGGAGGAGCGCCGCCCACAGCAGGTCGCCGACCGGCCGGCTGAACTGGAAGGAGTCGCCGAAGTCGAACGTGACCGTGCTCCTGAGCAGCCGGCCGTACTGCACCGGAAGGGGATCGTCGGCGCCCAGGCGCTCGTTGAGGAGGTCGACGGTCTCCTGGGGCGCGAACGGCCCCGCGATGCGCCGTCCGGGATCGTCGGGGAACACGTTGACGATCAGGAACACGATCGTCACGAGGAGGAAGAGGGTGACGACGGACAGCGCGAGGCGGCGCAACACGTAGCGGGTCACCGAACGACCCTCGCGGGAGCGCGCGGGACAAAGGCCGGCCGGCCGAGCGGAGCGGGAGTCACATCGTGCCTCACGCTCCGCCGGCGAGCGGCCTCAGACCTGCGACGCCTTCTCGAGGAACATCTGCCCGAGAGCCGAGACCCGTACGCCCTGAAAGTTCGTCGAGTTGCCCGACAGGTAGTTGTAGAAGTACGGCAGCCCCACCGGCACGTCCTCGTTGAGGATCGTCTCGATCTTCTTGTTCGCGGCCTGGTGGGCGTCGACGCCGACGGCAGCCTGGTACTCCTTGAACGCCGCATCCAGCTCCGGCGAGGAGTACTGCGACGAGTTCCACACGCCGTTCGTGAACAGTGCAGCATTGAGGAACACGTCGGGCGTGGGCCGGTGGCCGTAGTCGACGATGCCGAGCTCCGCGGCGCCGGAGCACGGCGGGTCGGGCGGCTCGGCCGGGCACCACTGGGCGCCGTAGAACGTGTCGAGGCTCTCCAGCGCGATCTCCAGGTTGATGCCCGCCTCCTCGGCGCCGCTCTTGATGAGCTGGGCCAGCTCGGGGATCTCCTGGAAGGCGGCGGTGGCGTGGAGCGTGGCGGTGAGGTTGGTGACGCCGGCATCGGCCAGGAGCTGCTTGGCCTTCTCGATGTCCTTCTCCCGCTGGGGCACGGTGTCGTCGTAGCCCTCCATGAAGGGCGCGATGACGTGGTCGTTCCCGACGGAGGCCCGGCCGCGGAAGAGCGTCTCGACCATCTGCTCGCGATCGAAGGTGAAGGCCAGCGCCTGCCGCACGGCCTTGTCGGCGAACTGGCCGGTGTCACAGCGCATCCAGATCTGGCGGTGGGTCGAGGATTCGACCTCCAGCACGGTGAAGTCCGGGCTGTTGAGCAGCGCGTCGCCGCCGATCACCTGGAACTGCACGATGGCATCGACGGCGCCGCCCTGCATGGCGGTCACCATGGTGCCGATCTCGTCGAAGAACTGGAACTCGGTGCTGTCGAGGAGCGTCTGGCCGCCCCACCACGTGTCGTTGCGCTCGAACCGGGCGCCGGTGGACGGGTTGTAGTCGACCAGCTTCCAGGGGCCGGTGCCGTTGGAGTTCTGGTCGAGGGTCGTCCCTATCGCGTAGTCGACCGGCGTGATGGGCGTCTGCGCGTTGAAGACCGACACCAGGTACGGGAAGTTGCCGTTCGGCCCGGTGAGGGTGAACACGGCCTTGGTGGGATCAGAGCTGTCCACCGCGCCCGCCGTGATGACGCCCTTGAGGCCGGACTGCCCGGCCTCGACCAGGCGGTCCATGGTGGCAGCGACAGCCTCCGAGGTGAAGTCCGTGCCGTCCTGCCACTTGACATCCGGTTGCAGGTTGAACGTCCAGACGCTGCCGTCCTCGTTCGGCTCCCACGACGCGGCCAGCCCGGGCGCGATCTCGCCGTTCTCGCCCAGGGTGACGAGGAACTCGAAAACCTGGGCCACTAGGCCGTAACCGCCCAGGTCCTGCATGGCGACGGGGTCGACGCTGACCGGCTTCTGCGCCGCGATCTTGATGGTTCCCCCGGCGGTGCCGGACCCGGCGGCGGTGGTGTCCGTCCCGGCGGCGGTGGTGTCGCCTCCGCCCGTGCCGGTGGTGCCGCTGGTGCCGCCGTCGTCGCTGCCGCAGGCCGAGATGATGGCGCTGATGAAAGGCAGCGAGAGCCCGATCACCGTGCCGCGGCGCACGAATTCGCGGCGCGACACCTTGCCCTGGGCGTACGACTCGACGAGATCGAGCTGCAGCGGCCCCACCTGCCGCCGGGCACGATCGAACACTCGGAAGTCCATGGTCGTTCCTCCCCCTAGAGGTAGCCGAGAAGGCTCACGACGAGCCTCGCTCACGCGGACTATAGAACCCGGCCCCGGTGTATCGTGCACAGGCGTGACGTCGCCTCCCGAGCGCGTCCCGGCGGTTTGGCGGGGTGAGGCGGCCCTCGGACGCCTCGGCGAGCTCCTGCCTGGGCTCGGCTGCCGCTCGGTGGCCCTGATCCTGGACGGCGCCGTGAAGGGGTACGGCGCCAGGGTGGCGGACTCGTTCGATGGTGCAGAAGTGCTGGTCCACATCGTGCCCTCCGGCGAGCCCACCGTCGCCTCGGTCGACGCCGCCGCGGCCGCCGCACGAGCGCTCGACGCACCGCTGATCGTAGGCGTCGGCGGCGGTTCGGCGCTCGACACCGCCAAGCAGGTGGCCGTGGTGCTGGCCGCGCCGCACAGCATCGGGCACTACCTGCTCGGCCGCCATTCCTTCGCCGGGCGGCGGCCGATCGTCGCCATCCCCACCACCGCCGGCACCGGGGCCGAAGCCACCCGTACGTGCATCCTCACGGATGAGGCCGGGCGGAAGGTCTGGACCCGAGCGGAGGAGATGCTGCCCGACGTCGTCGTCCTCGACCCGGCGGCCACGGCGACCATGCCGGCGGCGGTGACGGTGGCCACCGGGTTGGACGCGTTCGTCCACGCCGTCGAGGCCGTGACCGGCCAGCGGCGCGCCGAGCGGCCGCCGGAGCCGGCGCTGCGGGCCGTCGGTCTGGTCGTCGAGCACCTTCCTCGTGTGGTCGCGCAGGGCGACGACCTCGCGGCGCGAGCGGGTATGCAGGAGGCGGCCTACCTGGCCGGCACAGCCATCGGCGGATGCGGCACCGGCATCGCCCACTCCATCGGCCACGCCCTCGGGACGCTGTACCACGTGCCGCACGGCGCGGCCGTCGCCATCGGCTTGGAGACCGCGCTGGACTGGAACGTGCAGGGCGCGCCGGACGCGTTCGCCGGCGTGGCGGCTGCCCTCGGGACCGGCGTCGCCGAGGTCCCCGACGAGTTCCGCCAGCTCTGGGGCCACTGCGGCTTCGCGGGAGTCGTCGCCGGGCTTCCCGAGCGCGATCTCGAAGCCGGTGCCATCGCCGAGGCCATGGTGGCCGAGGAGAACCTGCCCATGTACCGCAACAGCTGCCGGCTGGCGTCCGACCGGGAACGGCGCGAGCT
>DASTFY010000053.1:0-12971 GCA_035719525.1 Acidimicrobiales bacterium | reverse complement strand
GGGCAGCAGCCGCTCCAGCCGGACCAGCTCGTCGGCCAGCAAGCGGGCCGGCCCGCCGTCGCCGATCGCCACTTCGATGGGGAGCAGCTGGCCGGTGGCCCCGGGGCCGAGTATCGAGAGGAACCACGCGCCGTTGGTGTCCGGCGGCTCGAGCTGCACGACCAGTCGGGGACGGCGGGGGGAGCTGGCCGATCGGGTCCACTGGTCGAGCCGGCGGGCGATCTGCCCGGCCGGCCCTGCCGGCGCCCGGAACGAGGAGCCGTCGAGCCGGGTCGAGAACGCCTCGGCCACCGCCGAGGCCGTGTTCGTGGTCGGTGGGGGAGCGGGCAGCTCCAGCCGGCCCGCGGCCTCGCTGACCACGGCATCGACCACGGCCCCGAGCACGGCGACGGTCGTCGCGCGGGCTCCGGCCGCGGCCAGGGCGACTACCGGCCCCGGCATGGCGGAGGCCAGCGCGACGAGGTCGGCCTCGTCGACCAGTGCCGGCTCCCAGACCACGGCCGCGTCGACCCCGCGCCCGTCGCTGCGCTTGGTGGTCCGCAGCGCGGGCAGCACCGAGCCAGAGGCCACGAGGCGGACTCCGAACAGAGCGACCCGGCCCAGCCAGGTCACGCTCGGGCCAACCCGATCCCCGTGCGGGCCGGCGGCGACGGCCACCAGCCAGCCCAGCGATTCCTTCACCGGGATCGACAGCGCCTCGGCGCGGGCCCCCGACGGCAGCACCACGTCGGGGTGCAGGCTCCACCCGACCGCCGGCCCGCCCACTGCCTCCAGCAGGTCGGCCAGGTCGTCGTTGGTGGTGGACGTCGTGCCGGGTCCTCCGGCCCACACGACCACCTGGCCGTCCGACCACGAGCCTTGGAGCTGGATCCGGCCCATCACCTCGGCCACGGCAGCCGGCGATGCCACACCGTCGCCGTCCTCGAGGAATGCGGCGGCGGCGTGGAGGCGGGCGAGGTCGTCCTCGAAGTCGGCCACCGCGTACTCGCGCTCGGGACCGGCGAGCTCTCGGACCGAAGCCAAGCTCGAGGCGGTGTCGAGAATCAGCCGGTCGAGCATCCGGCGAAAGCCCGCCGGATCCGCTTCGAGGAGCGCGCGCTCCTCGGCCGTGGCCCGTCCTTCGGCCACCGCCCAGGTCGCCAGCTCCATGTTCCGTGTGGAGGTGTGCATGCCGATGGCAGCGCTCCCTGCGCCGCAGTCTCCCGTCGTCGTGTCGGGAGGTATCGCTTCGGCGCCGCGGGGACCCGCGTGACCCGTCCGGGTCTGAGGCACCGACCGTGTCGACCCATGTCAACCGTGCTCGTTGCTGTGACCGCTCACCCCGGAGCGGGACGCCGAGGACCTCAGGATACCGTGCCCGACGGCCGTCGCCACGCCAGGTCCTCAGAGCACGAAGGCCGCGCCGATCGAAGCGGCCGCACGGGCGACGCCCGAGGATTCGACGGACGCGCCCATGGCGGTGAGCGCAGCCTCGACCGTGCCGAGGGCGCCCAGCACCATCGGCGGGTTGAGGTGCCCCATGTGGCCGATGCGGAACGCCCTGCCTTCGAAGGGGCCCAGGCCCACACCGAGAGTGAGGCCGGCCTGGTCCAGGCAGATGTCGCGCAGTCGATCCGGGTCGATCCCGCCCGCCAGGATCGTGGTGACGCCGTTGGAGCGGGCCGCCGGGTCGATCACGTTCAGCTCCAGCTCTCCGGCGCTGCCCCACGCTCCCACCGCTTCCCGCACCGCACCGGCCAGCACGGCATGGCGAGCCCACACCACCTCGAGACCGCCCTCCTCCTCGATCATGGCCAGCGCCTCCCGCAGCCCGAACAGGTGGGCGATGGGCGGTGTGCCGCAGTAGCGCAGGTAGTGCGGCCCGTCCTGGGCCCGGGCGGTCCAATCCCAGTATCCCGTCCGCAACCCGGCCGTGGCGTGGGCTCGCATGGCTCGGGGCCCCGCCCACACCACGCCCAGCCCGGGCGGCACCATCAGCCCCTTCTGGGAGGCGCCGATCGTGACGTCGACCCCCCAGGCGTCCATCTCGTAACGATCGCAGCCGAGCGACGCGATGCTGTCGACCATCAGCAGCGCGGGATGGTCGGCGTTGTCGATCGCGGCACGGATGGCCTCGATGTCGCTCCGGGCCGACGTGCCGGTGTCGACGTGGGCGACGAGGACGGCCGCGATGTCGCGCTCGACATCGGCCCGAAGGCGGGATTCGACGGCAGCCGGGTCGACCGGGCCCCGCTCGGGCGCCGACAGCACCTCGGTCTTCACGCCGGAGAAGGCCGCCATCTCACCCCAGGCCATGGCGAACGGGCCCGACTCGAGAACCAGCACCTGGTCGCCACGGGACAGCGTGTTGGAGATCGCCATCTCCCAGACGCCGTGACCGTTGGCGATGGCGACGAAGGGCCGGCCCGTCGTGCGGGCGATGGCTGGCAGTCGCTCGAAGACCTCGTTCGACACGTCGATGAGCTCACCGCCGTAGATGTTGGGCATGGCCCGGTGCATGGCCGACAGCACGCGGTCGGGTACCACCGAAGGTCCGGGGATGGCGACGAGCTCGCGTCCTGCGTTGAGGGTCAGGTTCACGAAGCGAGTCTGGCCCGGCCAGCATCACGAGTGTGATTCCGGATCGACTCACGCGCCGCCAGCTCAACCGGGCCACGCTCGCTCGCCAGCTCCTGCTGCACCGCTCGGTCACGTCGACCATCGAGGCGGTGCACCACCTGGTGGGTCTGCAGGCCCAGGTGCCGAACAACCCGTACCTGGCTCTGTGGTCGCGCCTCGACGGCTTCGCGCCCGAGGGGCTCGGCCAGCTCCTCCTCGGCCGGCGCGTGGTCCGCATCGTCGTCATGCGGGCCACCCTTCACCTCGTCACGGCGGACGACTGCCTCGTGTTGCGTCCGCTCATGCAGCCGGTGCTCGACGCCGAGCTGGCCCGTCACCGCGAGTTCGGGCCGCCCCTGGTGGGGCTGGACCTCGACCCGATCCTGTCGAGTGCACGGGTGCTCCTGGCCGAGCAGCCGCGCTCAGGGGCGGAGCTGCGCACCGCCTTGGCCGAACGGTTCCCCGACGCCGACGCGAGGGCGCTGTCCTATGCCTGCCGCAACCTGTTGCCGCTGGTGCAGGTGCCGCCGCGGGGCGTCTGGGGCCGCACCGGCCAGGTCCGCTCGACGACGGCCGAGTCATGGCTCGGCCGGCCCCTGGTAAAGGACCCTTCGATCGACGAGGTGGTGCTGCGATACTTCGCCGCCTTCGGTCCGGCCACCGTGGCGGACGTGGCGTCGTGGTCGCGCCTGGCCGGGATGCGGCCGGTGGTCGAGCGTCTCCGCCCGCACCTCCGTGCCTTCCGGGACGAGGACGGGCGCGAGCTCTTCGACGTCCCGGACGGTCCTCGTCCCGATCCCGACACCCCCAGCCCCCCGCGCTTCCTCCCCGAGTACGACAACGTGCTGCTGTCCCACGCCGACCGGAGCCGCATCGTCAGCGACGAGGTGCGGTCCGCGTTCTCCGGCGGCGGGCCGGTCCACGGCACGGTCCTCCTCGACGGCATGCTGCTCGGCCCGTGGCACCTGGAGCGGGACGGACGCGAGACGGCGACGCTTCACGTCGACCACGCCGGCCCGTTGACGAAGCGCTCAGCCTCGGCCCTTCGAGCCGAGGGTCTTCGGGCCCTGTCGCTCCTCGCCGCCGACGCGTCGGCTCACGACGTGAGGCTCACTGCCCGCGCCTGACCGGTCGGCGCTCGAGTCGTGTCCGTGCCCCGTCGTCCTCGTTCATGTCGACGGAAACCGCGCTCAGCGCGGAGATCCCCGACACGGACAAAATCGTTGTGGGTGGGCGGGTGATGCCCATCAGACTGGCGGGCATGGTGTCGTTGGAGCTTCGGCCGGTCACGCGCGACCAGGCGGAGGAGATCTGCGCGCTGATCAACCGGTGCGAGGAGCACGACGGGGTCCCGCGGGTGCTGTCCGTGGAGGAGCTGCTCGAGGACTTCGACAGCCCGTTCGTCGACGTCGCCGTCGACACGCGCGCGGCGTACCGCGACGACGCGCTGGCCGGCTGGGGCTGGGTGTGGAACCCGCCATCAGAGGTCGCTCAGGAGAAGGCCTACCTGTTCGGCGAAGTCGACCCGGCCCACCGTGGGACTGGTGTCGGCCGGACGCTCCTGGCGTGGTGCCTGACGCGGGCGGAGGAGCGGCTGCGCAGCCGTGACCATGACCTCCCGCGATACATCCGGGTGGACGCCTTCGACGAGCTGGAGGACCGCCATCGGCTCTACGCCCGCTTCGGGTTCTCGCCGGTCCGCTGGTTCGAGGAGCTGGCGCGGCCGCTGACCGAGCTCCCGCCCGTCGAGGTACCGGCGGGAGTGGTGCTCGTCCCCTGGCCGAACGACCGCGATGAGGAGCTCCTTGTCGTGTGCAACGCCGCTTTCGCCGATCACTGGGGATCGACGCCCATGGATGCGGAGACCTGGCACCAGCAGCTGCACGGCCACGGGGCTCGGCTGAACGTCTCGGTGGTCGCCCTCGACGACGCGTCTGGTGAGGTGGTGGCGGTCTGCCTCAACCACGCCTACCCGGAGGACGACGAGCGGACCGGCCGCCGCGAAGCCTGGATCCACAACCCCGGCACCCTCCGGGAGTGGCGCAAGCGCGGCGTGGCGTCGGCTCTGATCACCTGGTCGCTCCACGCGTTCGCGGAGAGTGGCTTCACCCACGCCATGCTCGGCGTCGACGCCGACAACCCCACGGGCGCCGCCCGCCTCTACCGTGACCTGGGCTTCGAGCTGGAACGCCGGTCGACCACCCGGGAGGTCGAGTTAGGAGCACACTGACGGCCGCTACAGGCCGTACAGCCGAGCCGCGTTGCCGCCGAGGATCAGCGCCTTCGCCTCGTCCGTCAGCGCCGGGTAGCCGTAGCGTTCCTGGTACTCCTCGCTGATGGCGAAAGTCCGGAAGGCGTCGATCTGGCCCTGCGGCGATCCGTACCAGATGGAGTCGGTGCCCCACAGGATCCGCTCCGGGCCGAGGTGGGTCAGCAGCTTGCCGAGCACGTGCGCCGCGCTGTCGAGGTCCTTGGCCAGGTTGAACCAGGTGCTCCCCAACTCCGCGTAGACGTTGCCGTCGGGACCTATGCCCGCGGCCTGCACGCTGGTCAGCAGACGGTCGACGCCTCGTTGCTCCGCCGCGGGCAGGTCGGGTTGGTACGGGCCCTCGGGGGCGCCGGTCTCCCACCCGGAGTGGTAGACGACGATGGTGGCGTCCGAGTGGGCGGCGGCGGCCGGGCCGACATCGGCCGGTGACGAGGCAGGCGATCCTCCGGCCAGGCCCTTGTGGACGGCCAGGATCGGGCGCCCCAGCGCGACCGCCTGCGCCAGCAGCGCGTCGCCCCGCTCGTCGTCGAGGCGGTAGTCGTCTGGCGTGTGGGTGTAGGTCTTCCACGCCGCGACGGGATAGGCCGCGGCGTCGGCCGCCATGCCCTCGAGTGCCGCCGACAGCGCACCGGTCGCCGGGAAGACGGGCGCCTGGAGGAGCAGTTGACGGCTCGGGTCGAGCTCGCTGAGGCGGATCCGGGCCCGCTCCATCACGTCGACGGCCAGGGGGCTGTCCTGTCCGGCGAAGGGCAGCCCGGAGAGCACCCCGACCCGGGTGTCGCTCTGGCCGAACACGAGGTCGAGGAAGACGTCCTGCGAGAAGCAGAGCTGGGGGTCCGGCCCGCAGGACGCTTGCGGGAAGGAGGTGCCGAAGCCGCCGTCGTTGCGGTCAGGCTCCAGGAAGTGCAGCTGCACGTCCATCACGAGGCCGTCCCCGTCGAGGACGGTGGAGGCGGCGGCGGGGTCGATGGTGGTCGAGGTGGCGCCCGTCGTCGACGGTGAGGTGGTCGCCGATCCCGGCACGGTGAAGCTGCCTCCCGGCGCACCGGCGCCGCGGCTGGCCCGCTCGGCGCGGGTGCACGCCGACAGGGCCGACAGCACCGCCGCCGACGCCGCGGCGGACCGGAGCAGATCGCGCCGGGACACCGCGCCGCGCCGCACCAGGTCGGACAGGGCCTCCCTGGCGCGGCGAGCGGCTTCGGCCACGACCAGGGTCACCGGGACCGGGTCGTACTCGTCGCTGGACCGGGGCCTGAGGTCGAGCGGGCGCACCCTTCCAGTCTGTCAGCAGGTCGGCGCGCCGATCGCCGGGTCCGCCGGAGGAGCGGCGGCGTCGAGCGTGTTGGCCACGAGCATCCGGATGCGAGCGATGTCGGGGTCCGACGGCTTGATCACCGGCGGCACCAGCACCAGGGTGCGGGCCCGACTGACGTCGACCAGGCTGAACACCCGGACCAGGTCGCCGAGCTGCTCGCGGGCGATATCGGACCGGAACGCACCCTCGACGGCCGCGGCCAGCCCGAGGTAGTTCATGGCCAGGTTGGTCGGTGACGTCCCGGCGGCGACCGCGGCCAGCAGGCAGCGCTGGCGCTTCATCCGGGAGTAGTCGGAGTCCTGCTCCCTCGTGCGCACGAACGACAGGGCCATCGGGCCGTTCATGGTCACCGGGCCGGGACCGACCGTCGGAACCGCTTCGGCCCCGCCGTCGACGTTGGGGACCAGTTCGACGGTGGTCGACAGGTTGACCGTCACACCACCGAGGGCGTCGATGATCTGCATGAAGCCGATCATGTCGACGAGGACGTAGTTGTCGATGGGGATGCCCAGGAGCTCCGCCAGGCCGCCCTTGATCGACTGGGCCGGGTCGAGGCCGAGCTCGGGCCGCCCGGAGACGTAGGTGAACAGCGCGTTGGCCAGGTCGTCGAAGCCGTGGGGGAAGCGGTCGCGCAGCGGTCCGGGCGGCATGGGCAGGTACTTGAGGTTGCGCGGGACGGACACGCTGGCCAGATCGCCGGTCTGGCGGTCGATGCTGACGACGATCATCGTGTCGGTGCGCAGCCCCCATCGGTTCGGCCCGGCATCGCCGCCGAGCAGGGCGATGTTCCAGCGACCCGGCGGGAGCGGAGGCGGCTGCGGCACGGTGGTGGCGACGGTCGTTGGCGGGGCCGTCGTCGTGACCGCCGTGGACGACGGTGGGGCGACGGTGACGGCGGGGCCGGTGGTCGGCACGGTCGTGATGCCGAGATCGGCGAGGGGGCTGGGCTGGGCGACCTTGACGTCGCCCGAGGACCCGGCGAACACGGTGTCGAGCAGGCTGTCCTGGCGGACCGTCACGAGGGCGAAGACGGTGCCCGGGAGAAGGGCGGCCACCCCGACCGACACCACGAGCAGGGTGCCCGCGGCCCGAGCCACGTTGCGGTTGAACCGCGCCGGCCAGGACGCCAGCGCCGCATCGGCGGCGGCCGTGTAGCAGAACAACGCCCACAGCAGCCCGGCGATGCACAGCGCCCGCAGGGTGTCGGCGTCCACGCTCCAATCCACGAGCGTGGCCCAATCCCGGCTGAGCAACCAGATGCCGAAGCCGACGACGGCCAACGTGGGCAGCCCGAACAGCGCGGCAGCGCGCCACCTTCGCTGGAGGGTCTGTCCCAGGCCGGGGATGACCGCCGAGGCCACCGCGCAGCCGAGGGCGCGAGGCACCGATCGGGGTCGTAGCTGTGCGCGCGACGAAGACGACCCCCGCCCACCCGTAGGCCCCACTCTCGTGTGGGGATCCGGTGGACCCCACGGAGGGCTCTGCGCCATGGTGTCGGGCAGCGTAGCGCCATGGCTCGGCCTACGGTGGCATCGCGGTCGGGGCCTCCCCCAGCCTCGCGGGGTCAGCTCGTGGTCGGCGGGGCCTCGTCCGCCGGGGCCTCGTCTTGCGGAGCGCCACGATCGCCCGGGCGGCCAGGCCAGGTCGTGGTCAGGATGGTGTCGAGCCGGTCCTCGAACGCCGCCAGGTCGGCGTCGGCCTGGGCCTGGGTCTTGCGGCCCTGCGCGACCGCCTCGTCCTGGTGCGCTTTGAAGGCCTCGACCATGGCGGCCTTCACCGTGTCCAACTCGACGCCGTTGGCTTCAGCCACCTGCGCGACCGTCTGGCCACCGGCCAGTGCTTCGCGTAGCTCCTCGGCGGTGATGCCGATGGCGGTCGCCGCGGCCTCCAGTCCGAGACCGTGGCCATGCCGACCCATGCCCGGACCGTGGGGCCGGTGCAGGGGGCGGGCCGCGTCGATGGCGGCGATCACGGCGTCGGCCTGAGCCTGCGTGATGGTGCCGTCCTCGACCAGGGGGGCGAGAACGCCCTGGAGCCAGGCTCCCTTCCTCTCGTCCGGTGCCGGGTCGGTCGGCCCGGACTCGGTCGACGGGGTGGACGGCACGGTGGTGTCGGAGGTCTGCGCCGAGGCGGCCCCGTTCCCGCCGGTGAGGACCAGACCGGCGCCCGCGCCGGCGGTGAGACCCGCCAGGCCGATCGCCGCCAATCCGAGCTGCTTCTTCATCTCGTGGCTCCTTTGCCAGTGTGTGGTGCGATGGCGGTCCGCCAACGTCGCCGCCATGGTCGAACGGCCGGGTAAGGGCTCGGGCGGGCTGCGGCAAGAAGCCGGTAAGAAGGCGCAGACCTGTTCTTACGGCCATCTTGCCTGTGGCCCGTATGGTCGCCCCATGGGCGATCCCGCCTCGCCGGGCCACGTGCTGGTTGCCGAGGACGACCGGGCTCTGCGCGATTCCCTCGTGCGGGTCTTGCGCTTCGAGGGCTACGAGGTCGAAGCCGTGAGCGACGGGGCCCAAGCGCTGTCCGCCGCGGACGAACGGTTGCCCGACGTCGTCGTGATGGACGTGATGATGCCCGTGGTAGACGGGCTGGCGGCGTGCCGACTCCTGCGCCAGCGGCACCGGCTCCTGCCCATCCTGATGCTCACGGCGCGCCACGAGGTGGCCGACCGGGTCGCCGGCCTGGACGCCGGCGCCGACGACTACCTCGTGAAGCCCTTCGCCCTCGACGAGCTGCTGGCCCGCCTCCGGGCGCTGCTGCGCCGGAGCACCACGAACGGGGAGGACGACCTCGTCGAGGTCGGCGACCTCCACCTCGACGTTCGCCGGCGCATGGCGCGACGCGGCGAGAGGCCGATGGAGCTGACCAAGACGGAGTTCGACCTGCTCGCCCTGTTCATGCGCAACGCCTCGCTCGTCCTGGCGCGCGACACCATCTACGACCGCATCTGGGGGTTCGACTTCGAGACCGGGTCCCGATCGCTGGACGTCTACGTCGGCTATCTGCGCCGCAAGACCGAGCAAGGCGGCGAACCGCGCCTGTTGCACACCGTGCGAGGCGTCGGCTACGTCCTGAGGGCGCCGTGAGCCTGCGCTGGCGCGTCGCGCTGGGACTGGCGCTCGTGGCGGCGCTGGTCGGCGCCTTCGCCGCGGTCGGCTCCTACGTCACCACGGCGCGCCAGCTCCGCAGCGGGGTGGACGAGACGCTGTTGGCGCGCGCCCGGACCCTGGACCCGCTGGGCCGGAGGCTCGGCACCGACCGCGTCCCACCACTCGACCGGCGGCGGCGCTGCCCGTCACCCGCCGCCCTGCAGGCCACCGCGGCGGCGCAGCTGGTGTCCGCCGACGGGCAAGCCTTCGCCTGTGTGCAAGGAGGCGTGACGTTGCCGGTCGACGAGAGAGACGTGGAGGTGGCTCGTGACCCACGAGGCGGCCCCTTGCTGCGGACGGTCAGCGAGGGCGGCGTGTCCTACCGCCAGCTCACTTTCGGTTGGGCTCGCGACATCGCGTTGCAGATCGGTCGGGACCTCTCGGAGCAGCAGGCCACGCTCGAACGGCTTCGGCTCCGGCTGGCGTTGCTGACGCTGGCCGGCGTGGCCGGGGCTGCCGCCCTGGGATGGTTCCTGGCCGGAAGGATCGTGCAGCCGGTGGACCGGCTGCGCGCCGCGGCCGAGAACATTGCGGCGACCGACGACCTGACCACGCCGTTGCCCACAGACGGCCCCGGCGAGGTCGGGAGCCTCGCCCGGAGCCTGCACACGATGATGGGCGCGCTGGCGACCTCGCGGGAGCAGCAGCAGCGGCTGGTGATGGACGCCAGCCACGAGTTGCGCACCCCGCTGACGACGTTGCGCACCAACGTCGAGTTGCTCCAGCGAGCGCCCGACCTGCCGGAGGCGCAGCGGGCTGAGATCCTCCGCGACCTCGACCTCGAGAGCCGGGAGCTGACCGACCTGGTGGAGGAGCTGGTCGAGCTCTCCACCGACCGGGGCTCGGCCGACGAGGCGCCGGAGCCGCTGGACCTGGCCGACGTGGCCCAGGCGGCCATCGAGCGCGCCCAGCGGCGCACGGCTCGCGCCATCACCCTCGTGCGATCGGACGACCAACCGGTGATGGGGCGACCCCGGATGCTCGAGCGAGCGGTGTCGAACCTGGTCGACAACGCGGTCAAGTACGGCGGCTCCGACGGCATCGAGGTCATGGTCGAAGGGACCAGCGTCGAAGTCCGCGATCACGGTCTCGGCATCGCGGCGAGCGACCAGCCCCTCGTCTTCGACCGCTTCTACCGGGCGACGACGGCGCGCACCGAGCCCGGGTCTGGTCTGGGTCTGGCCATCGTCCGCCAGATCGTCGACCGGCACGGCGGGGAGGTCTGGGCGCGGAACCTCACCGGCGTCGACGGCGCGACCTCCGGCGCGGCAGTCGGGTTCCGCCTACCGCCCGCACCTCCCGCCTGATGCCGAGTCGGCACCAGGCGGGGGAGGAGGGTGCCGGCTCAGGAGGCGAGGGACTCCGTCGCCGTGGCGTCGATGGGCGCGGCGGCCGAAGAAGAGCTCAGCTCGACCTTGCGCGGCTTCGCCTGCTCGGCCACGGGGATGGTAACGCTGAGGACGCCGTTGTCGTAGCTGGCCTCGATCTTGCCGGTGTCCAGGCTGTCGCCCAGGAACAACTGCCGGCTGAAGCGGCCCTGCGGCCGCTCGGTGACCACGACCTCGTCATCTTCCGAACGCTCCCACGACCGTTCGGCGGTCACGGTCAGCACGTTCTTCTCGACGGTGAGGTCGATGGCGTCCGACTCGACCCCGGGAAGGTCGAAGCGCACGAGGAAGGTCGAGCCGTGGCGCACGGCGTCCATGGGCATCATCGGCGAACGGGACTGCGGCCAGGCCTGCTGAGTCAGCCGGTCGAGCTCGCGGAACGGATCGAATCGCATCAGCATGATGGCGCTCCTTCTGGAGGGGTTCCTGCTCTGGATGGGTTTCGGCGGGGCGATGAAGCGGCCCGCTGCACTTCACATAATAACGCGATTATGTTGACAGTCAACCGACGGAAGGCCGATCATTGGGCGCATGGCGCGCTCGTCCCGCATCACCCTCGGTGGTGGCGACCCGCGCCTGGAGCAGCTGGCCGCGGCGTGGGTCTACAGCCAGGCCTCGCAGCACACGCAGCAGGCCTACTGGGCCGATCTGGGCGCGTTCGCGCAGTTCTGCGCCGACCGTGGGGCCATGGTCCTGGAGGCCCGCGCCGCCGATGTCGAGGACTACCGGAGCCGGGTCGAGCAGTCGGGCGCCAGCGCGGCGACGGTGGCCCGCCGGTTGGCCGCGCTGGCGTCGTTCTACCGGTATGCCGCGGCGGACGATCCCGGTGCGGTGAACCCGGTGGCGGCGGTGGCCCGCCCGGTCCTGGCTGCGACCAGCCGGACCGACGTGCTGGACGAGGCCGAGATCTCGGCTCTCTTGGCCACCGCGAGCGAACTGGGGCCGAAGACCGCGGTCCTCGTGTGCCTGTTGCTGCTGGACGGGTTGAAGCTCGGCGAGGTGGTGGGCGCCGACGTGGAACACCTCACCGTCGACGGCGGCCGGGGCTGGCTCTGCCTCCGTCGAGATGACGGAGGGGTGCAGGAGATCGAGTTGGATCGGCGAACGGTCGGCGCGCTCGACTCCTACGTCGGATCGCGATCGGCGGGGCCCGTGCTCCTGGCCGATGGCCCCAAAGGAAGCCCCGCCCGCCGGCTGAGCCGGTTCGGGGCCAACTACCTCCTGAAGCGGGCCGCCAGCGCGGCGCAGCTCCCGCGCACGGTGTCAGCCAACACCCTGCGGCGCACGTTCGTCGCCGCGGCGCTCAACGCGGGGTCCCATCTGAGAGCGGTGCAGCACCGGCTGGGTCACGCCGACAGCCGAACCACACGACGTCTGTCGCATCCTCCGGCCTGACGTCCCAGGTCAGCGCGCAGATCGTTGCTTGCATCTTCGAGCACAGCAGCGTTGAATCTCCCGGATGGACCCGATCGCGCCAGTGGCCACGCCGCACACCGAACGGGGATCCCTCGCCCTCCTCTGGGCGGTCCTGGCGGGTGCCGCGGTAGCGCTGGCTCTCGGGGTCTACGGGCGGGAGCACGACGCCGCCGGACAAGCGCTGTTCACCCTCGGTTTCAGCGGGACCCTCAACATGAAGGCATGGCTGGCGACGGTGGCCTTCGTTCTCGCCATCGTCCAGGTCGTGCTCGCGCTGTGGATGTACGGGAAGCTCGGTGGCCGCTCGGCTCCCGACTGGGTCGGGCCCACTCACCGGCTGACGGGCACGCTCGCCCTGCTCTTCACCCTGCCGGTGGCCTACCACTGCCTTTGGTCGCTCGGGTTCGAGACGGAAAGCGGCTCGACCCGGCGGTACCTGCATTCGATCTTCGGCTGCGTGTTCTACGGCGCGTTCACGACCAAGGTGTTGTGTGTCCGCTCGTCCAGGCTGCCCGGCTGGGCGCTGCCCGTGGTGGGCGGGCTGTTGTTCGTCTGCTTCGTGGTGCTGTGGCTGACGAGCTCGCTCTGGTTCTTCGACAACGTCGGCTTCCCGAGCTTCTGAGGTCCTGCCGTGCTCGACAAGGTCGTCCATGTGGTCCAGATGGTCGCCGTGGTCGCCGTGGCCGCCTTCATCATCCTTCTTTTCGTCAACGAGCCGGCCCAGCCGGCCCCGGTACCGGCTGCGGGCACCGCGGAGACGGGGGCGGCCATATTCGCCACCCGCTGCGCGTCCTGCCATGGCGCCGACGGGGGCGGTAGCTTCGGCCCCGCGCTCGGTG
>DASTFY010000052.1:0-5298 GCA_035719525.1 Acidimicrobiales bacterium | reverse complement strand
GAACCGCGGGGTGGAGATCGCACCCGAGGTGGCGGACCGGCCCAACGCCGTGATCACCAACCAGGTGGCCAACGGCGTGGCCGTCCGCATGGCGGTGCTGTACCGCCTGCTCGGCTCCGGCGTCGCGCTCACCGGGAGCGCAACTCCGGAGCGGCGGGGAGTGGAGGATGCAGATGTCTGAACTGGTGATCAAGGGCGCCACCGTCGTCGACGTCACCGGCTCGCGCCGCGCCGACGTCGTCGTGGCCGAGGGTCGCATCGCCGCCGTCGGAGGCGACCTGGAGGCGGCCGAGGTCCTGGACGCCGGCGGCTGCGTGCTGGCACCAGGACTGGTCGACCTGCACACCCACCTGCGCCAACCCGGGCACGAGGAGGCCGAGACGGTGGAGACCGGCAGCCGGGCCGCGGCGCTGGGGGGCTACACGGCGGTGGTGGCGATGCCCAACACCATTCCCGCCATCGATGCCGCGGCCATGGTCCACGAGGTGTTGGACCTAGGACGCGACGCACTGTGCGACGTGCGGGTGGCCGGTGCCATCACGGTGGGCCGGGAGGGCGAGAAGCTGGCACCCATCGGGGAGATGGCCGCGCTCGGCGTCCGGCTCTTCACCGACGACGGCCGTGGCGTGCAGGACGCCCGCCTCATGCGCAGGGCCATGGAGTACGCCTCCGACCTCGAGGTCATCCTGGCCCAACACTGCGAGGACGAGGCGGTGGCCCAGGGCGGGGCCATGCACGAGGGGGAGTGGTCCAGCCGGCTCGGCCTGCCCGGCCAGCCGGCCGAGGCCGAGGAGCTCATGGTGCGCCGGGACCTGGCGCTGGCTCGCTTGACCGGAGCGCGGCTCCACTTCCAGCACCTGTCCACCGCCCGCTCGGTGGCCATGGTGCGCGAGGCGCGCGCCGCCGGCCTACCCGTCACCGCGGAAGCCACGCCCCACCACTTCACGCTCACGGATGCGGCCTGCGCTGGTTACGACCCGGTGTTCAAGGTCAACCCTCCGCTGCGTACGGACGACGACGTGGCCGCGGTCAAGGTCGGGCTGGCCGACGGCGCGCTCGACGCCATCGCCACCGACCACGCTCCCCACCCGCCGCACCTGAAGGAGCTCCCCTTCGACCAGGCTCCGCCGGGGATGCTCGGCCTGCAGACGGCGCTGGCCTTGGCCCTCACCGAGCTCGATCTGCCCATCGAGAGGGTGCTCGCACTGATGGCCTGGTGCCCGGCTCGCATAGCCGGCTTGGGCGATCAGCACGGCGGCCCCATCGAGCCCGGGGCCCCGGCCCACCTCTGTGTCATCGATCCGGCGCACGAGTGGGTGGTGGACCCGGGCGCGCTGGCCAGCCGGGCCCGCAACACGCCCTACGCCGGCCGGCGGCTGCGCGGCAAGGTGCGCCACACCGTCCTCGGAGGCGAGCTGGTGGTCCGTGACGGCGAAGCGCTGCGATGACGCCGCCTGGGCCGTCGCATGACCATGCGCTAGCATGCATGAACATGCGGCGGACGGGCGACGGCGCGTGACCATCCGCGAGGGGCTGCTCGTCCTGGCCGACGGCTCGATGTTCGAGGGAGAGCTGATCGGCGCAGCGCCGCTGGGAGGCGTGGCGGCGGGCGAGGCCGTGTTCAACACCGCGCTGTCCGGCTACCAGGAGATCGTCACGGACCCCAGCTACGCCGGCCAGATCATCACCTTCACCACACCCCACATCGGCAACTACGGCGCCAACCCCACGGACTTCGAGGCGCGCCGCCCGTTCTGTCGCGGCGTGGTCGTACGGGAGCTAAGCCGGCGGCGGTCGAGTTGGCGGGCCACGGAGGATCTCGACTCCCTGCTGCGCCGCCATGGCGTACCGGGCATCACCGGCATCGACACCCGCCGACTCACCCGGCTCATCCGTGACGCCGGAGCCCTCCCCGCCGCGTTCGGCGAGCCCGATGAAGCGACGCTGCGGGCCGCCGCCGACACCGACCCCGGCACGGAGGGGGTCGACCTCGTCGCGGAGGTCACCACGCCCGAGCCCTACACGGTCACGGGACCAGACTGTGCGTTTCGGGCTCGTCGGCCCTTCGGTTCTCCTCGCGCCGATGCGGACCGCTTCCGGGTGGTGGCGTACGACTTCGGCATCAAGCGCACCATCCTGCGCCAGCTTGCCGAGCTCGGCCGGGTCGAGGTGGTGCCGGCGTCGACGACGGCCGACGACGTGGTGGCCCGAGAGCCCGACGGCGTGTTCCTCTCCAACGGGCCGGGGGACCCCGCGGCGGCGCCGTACGCGGTCGAGGCCATCACGGGCCTGCTCGGGCGAGTGCCGGTGTTCGGCATCTGCCTCGGGCACCAGCTGCTGGCCCGGGCCATCGGCGCGGACACGGTCAAGCTGCCCTTCGGCCACCACGGCGCCAACCACCCGGTCCGCAACCTGGCCACCGGCCAGGTGGAGATCACCAGCCAGAATCACAGCTTCGCCGTGGCCGTCGACTCCCTCGCCGGCCGGGCCGAGCTCACCCACGTCAACCTGAACGACGGCGTCTGCGAGGGCCTGCGGGTGCTCGACGCCCCGGCCTTCGGCGTGCAGTACCACCCTGAGGCCGGCCCCGGCCCCCACGACAGCCGCTACCTGTTCGGCGAGTTCGCCCAGCTGATGATGGCGGTCGCACCGTGACGCCGAGCGGAGGGGTGGGCTGATGCCGAGGCGGACCGACCTCGAGTCGATCCTCATCATCGGGTCGGGGCCCATCGTGATCGGCCAGGCGTGCGAGTTCGACTACTCCGGCACCCAGGCCTGCCGGGTCCTCGGCCAGGAGGGCTATCGCGTCGTGCTGGCCAACTCCAACCCGGCCACGATCATGACGGATCCGGACTTCGCCGACCGGACCTACATCGAGCCGCTCACGGCCGACGTCCTGGAGCGCATCATCGAACGGGAGCGCCCCGACGCCATCCTCCCCACCCTCGGGGGCCAGACCGCGCTGAACCTGGCCATGGCCCTCCACGGTCGCGGCGTCGTCGGGCACCGGGGGACGCCGGAGCTGATCGGCGCCAATGCGGAGGCCATCGCCACCGCCGAGGACCGGGAGCGGTTCAAAGCAGCGATGGTCGAGATCGGCCTGGACGTTCCGCCGAGCGGCATCGCTCACACGGTCCAGGAGGCCCGAGCGATCGCGGACGAGATCGGGCTGCCCGCCATCGTCCGACCGGCCTTCATCCTCGGCGGGCGAGGAACCGGCATCGCCACCACCATCGACGAGCTCGTGCGCCTGGCCGGCCGGGGGATCGAGGCCAGCCCTATCGACGAGATCCTGATCGAGTCGTCGATCGCGGGGTGGAAGGAGTTCGAGCTCGAGATCATGCGGGACAGAGCCGACAACTGCGTCGTCATCTGCTCGATCGAGAACCTGGATCCGATGGGGATCCACACCGGCGACTCGATCACGGTCGCGCCGGCGCAGACGCTCTCCGATGTCGAATACCAGGAGATGCGCGACGCCTCGTTTGCCTGCATCCGCCGCGTCGGGGTGGAGACGGGAGGCTCCAACGTCCAGTTCGCGGTGGATCCGAGCGACGGCCGCCAGGTGGTCATCGAGATGAACCCGCGGGTCTCACGCTCGTCGGCGTTGGCCTCCAAGGCCACCGGGTTTCCCATTGCCAAGATCGCCGCCCGCCTTGCCGTCGGCTACACGCTGGACGAGATCCCCAACGACATCACCCGCCGCACCCCAGCCTGCTTCGAGCCCAGCATCGACTACGTGGTCACCAAGGTCCCGCGCTGGGCCTTCGAGAAGCTCCCTGGCACCAGCGGCGTGCTCGGCCCGCAGATGCAGAGCGTGGGCGAGGCCATGGCCATCGGTCGGACGTTCCCCGAGAGTCTGCAGAAGGCACTGCGCTCGGTGGAAACGGGCCGTCACGGCCTCAACGCCGACCCGGGGGAGGCCGGCTACCGGCTGATGAGCGGCGCCGAGTTGCTCGAGGCCGCCGCCGTCCCGACGCCCGAGAGGATCTTCCACCTCGGCGAGGCCCTGCGCCGAGGCATCCTCGTCGATGAGCTGGCCGCGGCCACCACCATCGATCCATGGTTCCTCGACCAGATGGCCCTGATCGTGGAGGAGCGCGACGTGCTGGAGCGCGACGGCCCCGAGGACATGACCACGCGGCAGTGGCGTCGCGCCAAACGGCTCGGTTTCTCGGACGCTCAATTGGCCCACCTGTGGACCGTGGACGAAGGCGAGGTCAGGGACCGGCGGGAGGCGGCGGGGGTTCTCCCGGTGTTCAAGACCGTCGACACCTGCGCGGCGGAGTTCGCGGCCGAGACGCCCTACCACTACTCGACCTACGAGGACGAGACCGAGGTGCGGCCGTCCACTGCGCGCAAGGTGGTGATCCTCGGTGCCGGGGCCAACCGGATCGGTCAGGGAATCGAGTTCGACTACTGCTGCGTCCATGCGTCGTTCGCGTTGCGGGAGGCGGGCTACGAGACCGTGATGGTCAATTGCAATCCCGAGACGGTGTCGACCGACTACGACACCTCTGACCGGCTGTACTTCGAGCCGCTGACCGAGGAGGACGTCCGCAACGTCCTCGCCGCCGAGACCGCCGCTTCGGGGGGTGTGGCCCCGCAGGTGATCGTGGCGCTCGGCGGCCAGACGCCCTTGAAGCTGGCCGGCCTGCTCCCGGCCGAGCTGATCGCCGGCACCGCTCCGGAGTCCATCGACCGGGCCGAGGACCGCGAGCGGTGGAACCGCCTCTGCCGGCGCCTCGGCGTCCCCCAGCCGCCGGGTGGCACCGCCGCGTCGCTGGAGGAGGCGCTGGCGGTGACCGACCGGATCGGCTTCCCGGTGCTGGTCCGGCCCAGCTACGTGCTCGGCGGGCGGGCGATGCAGATCTGCTACGACGCCGGCCACCTCAAGGACGCGATGGTGGGCCTGTTCGGGTTCGACAGCCTGGGCCGCGAGGGTGGCCTCTCGGCGGCCCGGCCGGTCCTCATCGATCGCTTCCTGGAGGACGCGGTCGAGGTGGACGTAGACGCCGTGCGCGACGCCGCCGGGGAGGTCCTGATCGGGGGCGTCATGGAGCATGTGGAGGAGGCCGGCGTGCACAGCGGTGACTCCGCGTGCGCCATCCCGCCGCCGACGTTGCAGCCATGGTTGGTCGATGTGATCGAGGCCTACACGCGTGCCATCGCCGGCGAGCTCGACGTGCGGGGGCTGGTCAACGTGCAGTACGCGGTGCGGGGCCGGGAGGTCTTCGTGATCGAGGCCAACCCGCGCGCCAGCCGGACCGTCCCGTTCGTGGCCAAGGCGACCGGCGT